>NZ_JAEILC010000105.1:58743-78581 GCF_016307435.1 Pseudomonas sp. S4_EA_1b
GGCAAGCCCGCTCACCACAAGAGCCGCAGCTACTGAGGTGATGGTTCACTGAAGGTGGGTAGGGAGCCATGCCCCGTTAGCAGTGGGTCAGTCAACCCAGCTGTTGCTGACTTACCGTCATCGGGGCAGGTCGAATCGGCACATCGCCCCTCCCACCTTTGATAGTCATTGCCTGGGCTGGATCATCCGGTGCAGTGCCGCGCAGTCTGCGGCATGCCAGTCCGTCAACTCGGGCCACGGGTTCTCCGGCAGGTTTACCAGCACGGTCCGCGTTCCCGCCGCACGGCCGCAATCGAGGTCGAAGCGGTAATCCCCAACCATCACCATCTCTTCCGGCGCTACCTGCCATGCCGCTGCCAGCTTCAGCAGGCCCCCCGGTTCCGGTTTGGGCGGTGCGTCTTCGCGGCCCAGCACATCGTCGGCGGCGAAGCAGTCGGCCAGGCCGATGGTCTGCAACGTAACGTGGGCCAGTTCCCGTGCGTTGCGGGTCAGGATGCCCAGGCGATAACCGCGCACAGCCAACTCGCGCACCAGTTCCACCGCACCGTCCGCTGCCACCGAGCCCAGCGCCAGTTCACGCTCATGCTCCAGTAACCAGGCATGTTTGGTCGCCGCCACCTCGGCGGGCAATGCCGCCAGGTGGGTGAGGATGTCGTCCTCGGGCGGAATCTCCAGGGCTACGCGGATGGCCGCGAAATCATGCACAGCCACCGTGAGGGTGCCGTCCATATCGAAGACCCAGTGCTTAACGTCCGTCAGGCTCATGCCCAATCCTTGCGATGGCGGATCAGCCCTTCCTGGGTTACCGACGCCACCAACTGCCCGGCGCGGTTGAACACGCTGCCACGGGAGAAGCCTCGGGAGTTGCCGGCCCACGGGCTATCCATGGCGTAGAGCAGCCAATCGTCGGCGCGCAGATCGGCGTGGAACCACAGCGCATGATCGAGGCTGGCGACCTGCATGTCTTTCTGCCACACGGTCTTGCCGTGGGGCAGCAACGAGGTGGTCAACAGGCCGAAGTCCGATGCGTAGGCCAGCAGGTACTTATGCAGCGCCGGCGCATCGGCCAGGGCGCCGTCGGCACGAAACCACACGTACTTGACCGGGTCGGACGGCTGCGGGTTGTAGGGATCTTTTTCAGTGACGGGGCGCACTTCGATCGGCTTGGCGCACAGCAGTTTGTCGCGCATGGGCTCGGGGATCAGGTGCGCACGCTGGCGTGTCAGCTCCAGCTCCGATGGCAGGTTTTCCGGGCCCACCACTACGGGCATGGTGCTCTGGTGCTCGAAGCCTGCTTCGTCGTACTGGAACGAGGCGCTGCATGTAAAAATCGGCTGCCCCTTCTGGATTGCCGTAACCCGGCGCGTACTGAAGCTGCCGCCGTCGCGCACGCGGTCCACCGAGTACACCACCGGCAACCCCGCATCGCCGGGGCGCAGGAAGTAACCGTGCAGGGAGTGCACATGCCGCGCTTCTTCGACGGTCTGGCTGGCCGCCGACAATGACTGGCCGAGCACCTGGCCACCGAATAACTGGCGAAAACCCAGGTCCTGGCTGCGGCCGCGAAAGAGGTTTTCCTCAATCGGCTCCAGAGTCAGCAGGTCCACCAGATCTTCCAATACTTGGCTCATTGAGCAACTCCTAAAAACGATAGGGCATTCCGGGCTGCTTATCCGTGCAGCGTGTCCAACCATTGGGCGCGGGTGATGCGGTACAAAACATGATGACGCAGCGGGTCGTCGGCCGCGACTTTGGGGTGCTCGAAATCGGCTTGCGGATCGTAATGCATACCGATGGCCTGCATGACTTTTTGTGAAGGCAGATTGGCCTCAGTGGTGAAGGCGACGATTTCATCCAATTGCAATCGATCGAAGCCACACCGCAGCGCAGTCCAGGCCGCTTCACTGGCGTAGCCCAGGCCCCAGTGCTCGCGCGCCAAACGCCAGCCAATCTCCACCGCCGGGGTGAAGCCGGTTTCAAAGCTGACGTTCTGCAACCCGGTGAGGCCAATAAACTCGCCAGTGTCCTTACGCTGCAAGGCCCAGAAACCAAAACCATATTCGGCGAAATGCCCACGGATGCGCCCGATCAAGGCGGCACTCTCCAGATGGCTCAACCGGGCCGGGAAATAGCGCATCACCTGAGGGTCGTCGCACATACTCGCAAACGCCTTGAGGTCTTTGTCGCGCCACTGGCGCAGCACCAGCCGCGCGCTTTCCAATTCCAGTATCGGCTCCATGGGGCCCCCTCCCTTGCCATGTGCGTGAGTGTACAGCGCTGTTAAGATCCGTCGCAGGTTCCCGTCAGAAAATTCCATGCCATTGCCACTGATTTACCACGATGACTACAGCCCCGAGTTCCCGGCAGACCACCGGTTCCCGATGGATAAATTCCGCCTGCTGCGCGACCACCTGGTGGCCAGCGGCCTGACCGAAGACCACCAACTGCTGCGCCCGTCATTGTGCCCGCCGCAGATTCTGGCCCTGGCCCATGAACCTGGGTATATCGAACGCTACATGAGCGGCGAGTTGTCCCGCGAAGACCAACGGCGCCTCGGCCTGCCCTGGAGCGAAGCCCTGGCCCGGCGCACGGTGCGGGCGGTCGGCGGCTCGATTCTGACCGCCGAAAAAGCCCTGGAACACGGCCTGGCCTGCCACTTGGCGGGCGGCACCCACCATGCCCATTACGATTACCCGGCGGGCTTTTGCATTTTCAATGACCTGGCGGTAATCAGCCGTTACCTGCTGGAAAGCGGCCGGGTCAACCGCGTGCTGATCTTCGACTGCGACGTGCACCAGGGCGACGGCACTGCGCGCATCCTGCACGACACCCCGGAAGCGATCACCGTGTCGCTGCACTGCGAAAAAAACTTCCCGGCACGCAAGGCCCATAGCGACTGGGACATCCCGTTGCCCATGGGCATGGGCGATGCCGACTACCTCAAGGTGGTCGATGACGCCCTCAACTACCTGCTGCCGTTGTATCAGCCCGACCTGGTGCTGTACGACGCCGGCGTGGATGTGCATAAGGACGACGCCCTCGGTTACCTCAAGCTGACAGACCAGGGCCTGGCCGACCGTGATGAACGCGTAATGCGTCACTGCCTGGGCCGTGACATTCCGGTGATGGGCGTGATCGGCGGCGGCTACAGCAAAGACCGCGTCGCCCTGGCCCGCCGCCACGGCATCCTGCACCACAGTGCGCAGCGGGTATGGACGTCATCAGGCTGTCATTGAACTGTGGGCCGTTACCCACAATGCCTGTGGAACGGCCTGTGGATAACTTGAGCGTAAGCGTCTACGAGCCAGTAGCTGTATAGCGTGTAGGAAGCTGTACATTTTTTGATCAGGCAAGGCTGCGTCGCTCGGGTAGAATGCTCGGCTTATTTCCGCGACCGTAGCCTCTGCCCATGTCCGACCTTTCTGCTCATCACGTCACCATTATCGGCGGCGGCCCTGCCGGCTTGATGGCCGCCGAAGTCCTGAGCCTGGCGGGCGTGCGGGTCGATCTGTACGACGGCATGCCATCGGTGGGGCGCAAGTTCCTGCTGGCCGGCGTGGGCGGCATGAACATCACCCATTCCGAAGCGTACCCGGCGTTTATCGCCCGCTACGCCGAGCGCGCGCCGCAGATGGCGCCGTTACTGCGAGGGTTTGGCGCCGACGACTTGTGCAACTGGATACACGGCCTGGGCATCCAGACGTTTGTCGGCACCTCCGGCCGCGTGTTTCCCACCGACATGAAAGCCGCCCCGCTGCTGCGCGCCTGGCTCAAGCGTCTGCGCGAACAAGGCGTGGTTATCCACACCCGGCATCGCTGGACCGGCTGGACTGCCGAGGGCGATTTACTTATCCACAGCCCGGACGGCGATAAAACCCTGCGCAGCGACGCGGTGTTGCTGGCCCTGGGCGGCGGAAGTTGGTCGCGCCTGGGCTCCGACGGCGCATGGCTCAAGCTGCTGGAAGATCGGGGCGTACCCTACGTGCCTCTGCAACCGAGCAACTGTGGCTTTGAAGTGTCGGCCTGGAGCGATTTGATGGTCAGCAAATTCGCCGGCGCGCCGTTGAAAAACGTCGCCATCGGCTTGGGGGACGACAAACCGCGGCTGGGCGAATGCGTAATCACCGCCACCGGCATCGAAGGCAGCCTGATCTACGCACTGTCGGCGCCGATTCGGGAAGCGATCAACCGCGACGGCGCGGCCACCGTGCATATCGATTTGCTGCCGAGCAAGGCGCTGGATAAGGTCCAGGCCGCCCTGGCCAAGCCGCGCGGTTCACGCTCGATAAGCAAGCATTTGCACAGTCAGCTGGGGCTGGATGGCGTGAAAGCCGCGCTGCTGCGCGAGTTGACGCCAGCCGAGCATTTCCAGGATCCCGCGCAATTGGCGGTGGATATCAAGGCGTTGCCACTGACGCTGGTGAAAACCCGGCCCATGGATGAAGCGATCAGCACAGCCGGCGGCGTGCCGTTCGAAGCACTGGACGAACGCTTGATGCTTAAGCAATTGCCGGGGGTGTTTTGTGCCGGTGAGATGCTGGATTGGGAGGCGCCGACGGGCGGGTATTTGCTGACGGGGTGCTTTGCCAGTGGTCGGGCAGCTGGGCGGGGCGTGTTGGAATGGCTTAATCGTTGAGATGTGTGGTGGGTTTGAAACCCCATCGGGGGCAAGCCCCCTCCCACAATTTGACTGTATTCACAAAACAAAAATGTGGGAGGGGGCTTGCCCCCGATAAGGCCATCAGCCACACCAAAAAATCACTTCTTCTTACGCGGCCCGGTATTGAATACCGGCACCTTACGCACCGGCTTGATCGAAGGCTCCGACGGTGCGACATCACCACTGTCCACCCACTTGCCCAAATTGCGCTTGCCGCCACCACCGGACGCCTTGGGCTTCTTCGGTTTTTTCGGCTTCTTCACCACCTGACCGCTGGCGTCGGTTTCGGGCACGCGGTGCTCCGGCTCGAACTCCGGCTCGGTTTTGCGCGTGAGGGTCTGACGGGTCAGCATCTCGATGGCCGACAGCATGTTCACTTCATCGGCGCACACCAGGGAAATCGCCTCGCCGGTGTTGCCTGCGCGGCCGGTGCGGCCGATGCGGTGGATGTAGTCCTCGGCCACGATCGGCAAGTCGAAGTTGACCACCAGCGGCAGGTCTTCGATGTCCAGGCCACGGGCCGCCACATCGGTGGCCACCAGAATCTGCACATCGCTGGACTTGAAGCGGTCCAGCGCGCGTTGGCGCGTAGCCTGGGGTTTGTCGCCATAGATGCCATCGGCGTTCACGCCCAGGCCCTGCAACTTGTCCACCAGTGCGTCCACGCCGTTGCGGGTCTTGGCAAACACCAGCACCTGCTTCCAGCGGCCTTTGCGCATCAGGTGCACAAACAGCTCCGGCTTGCGCTTCTTGTCCACCGGCACCACCCACTGCTTGACGGTGTTGGCCGCCACGTTGCGCGGGCTGACTTCGATGCTCAGCGGGTCGTTAAGCATTTGCCCGGCCAGCAGGCGGATATCATCGGAGAAGGTCGCCGAGAACAGCAGGGTCTGGCGCTTCTTCGGCAGCATGCGGTAGATGTTCGCCAGTTCTTCGGAGAAGCCCAGGTCGAGCATGCGGTCGGCCTCATCCAGCACCAGGGTTTGCAACTGGTTGAGTTTCAGCGCGTTCTGGCGGAACAGGTCGATCAGGCGGCCCGGTGTGGCGACCAGGATGTCGACGCCCTTGCGCAGCTTCATCATTTGCGGGTTGATGCTCACGCCGCCGTACACCGCGTAGGTGGTCAGCGGCAGGTGTTGCGCATATTCGGCGACGCTGGCGTGAACCTGCTCGGCCAGCTCGCGGGTCGGGCACAGGATCAGCGCGCGTGCCGAGTTGGCGGCGACTTTCGGCCCTTCCATGGTCAGCAATTGCAGCAACGGCACGGCGAAGCCGGCGGTCTTGCCGGTGCCGGTCTGGGCGGCGGCCATCAGGTCGCGACCGGCCAGCACCGCCGGAATGGCTTGCGCCTGCACCGGCGTCGGGGTCTGGTAGCCGAGCGTCTCAAGGGCGCGCAGCAAGGGTTCGATCAGGCCAAGGGTGGCGAAAGTCATGTAGTTACCGTAGGAAAAATCAACGCAAGGTCGCAATGCGCGGCAGTTTACCTTATTTCCGGCTTGGGCTTGCGCCACTGGGGCAGGCTGATCAACAGCACCGCGCTGATAATCACCAGCATCGCCAAGGCTTCTTCCAGGCCGATGCTCTCACCGACGAACACAATCCCCAGCAACACCGCCACCGCCGGGTTGACGTAGGCGTAACTGGTCGCCGCCGCCGGGCGTACGTGCTTGAGCAGGTACATGTAGGCGTTGAACGCGATGATCGAGCCGAACACGGTCAGGTAGGCCAGGGCCAGCCAGCCTTCCAGCGGCGGCAGGGCTTGCAGGTGTTCGCCGGACAGCGCACTGCCGAGCAGCAGCGCTACACCGGCCACCAGCATTTCCGCGGCACTGGCCATGGCGCCCTGGGGCAATGGCAACTGCCGGCTCCACACCGAACCGAACGCCCACGAAGCCGCCGCAAACAGCAACAACGCGGCCCCTATCGGACTCGATTGCAGGGTGCTGCCCATGTTGAGCATGGCGATGCCGACGATCCCCAGGATCACGCCGGCCCACTCCAGCCGCGTATTACGCGCGCCCCAGAAATAACCGCACAACAAGGTAAACAGAGGCACCGTCGCCACCGCCAGCGCCGCCACCCCGGACGACACGCCGGTGTGCTCGGCCACGCTGACGCCGCCATTGCCGAAGGTGAGCAGCAAAATGCCGATCATCCCGGCGGCTTTCCATTGCTTCCAAGTCGGCGCCGGCACCCCACGCCATCTGAGGTAGCCATACATCAACGCCCCCGCCGTGCAAAACCGAATCCCCGCTAGCAACAGCGGCGGCCAATATTCGACGCCGATGCGGATCACCAGGTAGGTGGAACCCCAGATCACATATAAGGCAAAGAAGGCAGCGATCAACGGTAAGGGAAAGCGACGTGGGCCAGGCATGGGGCGGCTCTATGACGGAAACGGGAGGCTTATTCTAGAAAGGCAGGCGGATAAAAATAAGTTACAAAACCTGTTTAAACGGCCCATACACTTTTCAAAACAGGGTTATGGGGGCTATAAGCTTTGTTTTCGAAAGCAACCGGTGATTGGAGCCTTTCTATGGACAAATACGACCGCATGCTCCTCAACGCCCTGCTTGAAGACGGCCGCGCGTCCTACGCACAACTGGCGCGCATCGTTAACCTCTCCGCCCCGGCCGTGGCCGAACGCGTGGCCAAGCTGGAGGCCAGCGGGGTAATCACCGGCTATCAGGCCAAGGTGGACCTGTCCAAAGTGGGCTTACCGATTCAATGCGTGATTGAACTGCGCCTGACCCACCACGGTAATCAAAAGGTCTACGACGCCCTCGCCGAAATCCCCGAACTGACCGAGTGCCACCGCGTCACCGGCGACCCCTGCGTGATCATGCAGGCGGCGGTGGGGTCGATGCAGGAGCTGGAAAACTTGATCAACCGGATTGCAAAGTTTGGGTTCAGCAAGACCTCGATCATCCTATCGAGCGCGATAGAACGGCGAGTGCCGTTGGGGCAGTTGGAGGGCAATGGGAAAACGCTTGGCTGATAGATCGCCATCGGGGGCAAGCCCCCTCCCACAGTTTTGACCGCGTTGACTGCGCAATCCGAAGGTAAACACAGATCCAATGTGGGAGGGGGCTTGCCCCCGATAGCGGTAGACCGGTCAGCTAATCCGTGACTGACACACCACAATCGGGGCAAGCCCTCTCCCACACTTCGAGCGGCGTTGTTCTGTCAGAACCCGCGATGTTTCTTCAGGTGCTCATTGATCTTCGCCGCCGGCACTTTCTGCAAGGTGCATAGCAGGTCGTGGGACAGTTCGCGCAAGCCGTGAGTCCCGCGCAACTCCTTGGCCAAATGCGCCGTCAGGTTGGCGGCCATTTCCGCGTCCGCCAATGCCCGGTGAGCCTTGCCGGTGTGAGGCAGTTGAGCGAAAGCATTCAAGGTGCCGAGCTTATGGTTGGGGGCCGAGGGCATCAGGCGGCGGGCCAGTAGCAGGGAGCAGGCGAATTTCTGCAGGCGGGTGCGGCGGATCAGGCCCAGTTCGAAGTCCCAGAACTTCTGGTCGAACGCGGCGTTGTGCGCCAGCAGCGGCGTGGTGCCGACGAACTCGTTGACTTCGTTCATCACCCGCTCGGCCGGTGGCGCGCTGCGCAACATGGCGTTGCTGATGCCGGTCAGTTGTTCGATAAAGCCCGGCACGCGCACACCGGCATTCATCAGGCTCTGGTAGCGGTCGACGATCTGCCCACGCTCAAGGATGACCACGGCGATTTCCGTGGCCCGGCAATGGCTACTCGGGGTGATGCCGGTGGTTTCAAAGTCGATGACCGCTATACGTTCCAAACCTGTTCCTACTCCGTCAAAACAACTATTTGAGCAGCAACGCGCCTTCGATCGGCACGTAGCGGCTGGCGGCGCGTATCAATGAATTGGCCGTAAGCCCCGGTACGCCATAAGCCACGGCTTCAACGCCATGTTTGTGGATGATGCGTTCGAGCAGCATGTCGAAATCGCCGTCGCCGGAGGCCAGCACCACTTCGTCGACGTGGTCGGCGGCGTCCATAATGTCGAGGGTGATGCCCACGTCCCAGTCGCCCTTGGCCGAGCCGTCGCTGCGCTGGATATACGGCTTGAGCTTTACCGTGAACCCCAGGTTGCGCAGGATCTGCTGGAACTGCTGCTGCTTGCTGTCGCCCCGGTCGATGGCATAGGCGTACGCCTCGACGATCTGCCCGCGCGAGCTGATATCAGCCCACAGGGCGGCGTAATTGAAGTGGCAGCCATAAGCCTGGCGCACGGTGTAATAGAGGTTTTGTACATCGGCGAACACTGCAATTTTCTTCACCGCACTTCCCCATGACAGCCATTTGGACCCGGCATACGGGGGTCCGCAAAGGCGCCAGTATGCCAGCCAGCGGGAAGTTTCCGGGAAAAAATCAGACCGGGGCGCTATGCCGCCCCGGTCTGGCTATGTTCAGACGAAGGAATCGTCGTCGCCGAAGGAGGAAGAATCGTCGGAATAATCGCTGTCGGCAAAGCTGTCGGCATTGTTGCTGCCCCAGCTGTCATTGCCGGCGTATTTCTGGTCATCGCTGCCCCAACCGCCTTGATCGCTGGCCGGCGCCGGTTGTTCGATGATTTCCTCCACCACCTGCGGTTGCGAGTTGTGATGGAACAGGCTGCTGATGCCCTCGGCCAGTAACACACCACCGGCCACGCCGGCGGCGGTTTTCATGGCGCCGCCAAGGAAGCCGCTGCCCATGGGCGCGGCAGGCGCTTGGGGTGGTTGCTGATAGTTCTGTTGTGGCGCGGGCTGGCTAAAGGAAGGCCGCGCCGGTTCGCGCCAACCGCCGCCCGTGGAGGCCGGAGCGCTCTGGGTCGGTTGTGCGTCGCGGGAGCCGCCGCCAAAGATGCTCGACAGGAACCCGCCACCGCTGGAGGCCGTAGGTTGCGCGGATTTGGCACGCTGCAACTCTTCCTGCAACTGCAGGATCTGCTGCGCCTGTTGCTTGTTCTGCGCGTCGAGGCTCTGGAGTGCGTGTTCCTGCACCAGAATCGACTGGGTCATGTAGTACCCGGCGGCCGGTTGGCGAGTCATATGCTCCTTGATCCGCGCTTCGGCCTGGGCGTCGCGGGGGGCTGAGTCCGTTTCGGCTTGCTGCAACCGTGAAAACAGTCCATCGATCAGGGTTTGCTCTTCGCTGTTCATGGCGACCTCGTTAGATTGCCGGTAGAAATCATGGTCCTGACCTTGATCAGGCCAGGTGCGTGCTAGTTATGGGGCTGTTACCAATTGTTTCAATGGTCTTTACTCAAGGTTTACGTTTGCGCCCCTGCGATGCTGATCGGTTAAAGTGTCGCCCTTGTTTACAGGCCTGCGATGAACCTGATGAATCCGTTAGACGTACTGCGCGACTCCTTCCGTTTTACCCAGCGCAATCTGGGCGCCATCGTTCAGTTGTGCCTGCCCTTGGTGATTCTTGAAGCGGTGCTGCAACAGGTGCTCGACCATACGCTGGGGGCGGATGCCTTCCCCGGTTACAGCGTGGTGGTGGGGCTGCTGGTGTACCCGTTGTACACCGGCGCCCTGATCCTGTTCCTAGATGCCCGCACCCGTGGCGAGGCGCCGCGTACCCGCGATGTGTGGGCGATGGCGCTGACCCTGTGGCCGCGTTTCGCGCTGCTGACGGCGATGAGTACGCTGCTGATTCTGCTGGGGTTGTCACTGTATTTTCTGCCAGGGCTGTGGCTGATGGTGGTGCTGGCGTTCGCCGAATACCTGTTGGTGCTGCGCGACATGCCGGCACTGGAGGCGATGAAAGAAAGTTTTCGTCTGACGCGCGGCCACTTCTGGCGCATCCTGGTGTGCCTGCTGTGTGTGATGACGCCGCTGTGGCTGCTCAAGGGCGTAAGCGTCGCGGCGTATCCCGAACCCGCGCCATTGCTGGGGGTATTGATCGACAGCGCCCACAGCTTCCTGCAATTGTTCACCAGTGTGGTGCTGTTCCGTTTATTCATGCTGATCGGTGGCGACGCCGACGCACGGTGATATGCTCCCCGCCACTCCTGACACGCCATAAGCCGAGCCGATGACCCGTTTATTGCGCATCACCTTGCTGGGCCTGTTGTTGATCGCGGGCCTGTTGACCGCGTTGATCTACAGCCTGACCTGGCGCCCCGAGCCCAAGCAGACCCTGCCCGTCAGCTGCGTGGCGCCACGTGCGCCGACCCTGTTGCCCGGGCAGGCGCTCAAAGTGATGACGTGGAACGTGCAATACCTGGCCGGCAAGAACTACGTGTTCTGGTATGACACCCCCGACGGCAGCGGCCCGGATGAGCGCCCCACCGTAGAAGACATGGCCGCCAGCCTCGACGAAGTGGCGCGGGTGATCCGCGACGAACAACCCGACATCCTGCTGTTGCAGGAACTCGACGAAAACGCCAAGCCCTCCCATTACCAGGATCAACTCGCGTTGCTGCAAGAGCGCTTGGTGGACCTCTACCCGTGCAGCGCCCAGACGTTCGACTGGAAGGCCGATTTCGTGCCCGACCGGCATATCTTCGGCAGCGTCGGCCGCAAGCTCGCCACCCTCAGCCGCTACCAGATCGAACACGCCGAGCGCCTGCAACTGCCGGCGCCCGATGCCGGCTTGATCAGCCGCCAGTTCCAGCCCAAGCCGGCTCTGCTGCTGACGTATTTACCCCTAAGCGACGGCGGCCAACTGGCGGTACTGAACACGCGCCTTAGCGCCGACATGCCGGGACGCAGCGTCGCACAGGAACAGGTGCAGGCCACGGTCAAGCTGCTGGATAAATTCGAGGGGCGTGGCACGCCGTGGTTGATCGGCGGCGATTTCAACCTGCTGCCGCTGGGGCAATTCCTGCGCCTGGACGCCAGCAAACGCGGGCAATATTCGCCGGACAGCGAACTGCATCTGCTGTGGGATAAATACCCGATGATCCCCAGCAACAGCCAGTCCAGCGGCATCGACCGCGAGAAGTGGCTGACCTACTTCCCCAATGACCCAAGCATCGATGGCCCGGATCGCACCGTCGATTACCTGTTCTACAGCCCTCGTATCAAGCGGGTGGAGGCCAAGGTGCGGCAGGAGGATACGTTGCGCATTTCCAACCATTTGCCGGTGATTGCCCGCTTCCTGCTGCCCGCCGCGCAATAACTGTGGGAGGGGGCTTGCCCCCGATGGCGGTATGTCAGTCAGCTCTCTAACTGGTCCACCGCTACCGGGGGCAAGCCCCCTCCAACATTTGGAGGCTTAGGGTTACGACTTTCGGGGTTTGATCCGCGCGGTCGGCTCGGCTATCAGCGGATCATCCGGCCAGTAATGTGACCTATCAAATTACGTTCCTTCGATTGACACCGCCAAATCGCCCGTAATCCCTACCTATGATGCTATTTCGGCGACTCCCCATTGACCGTCAAACTCACCCCCATTGATTGACAAAAACTGACGCCAATCAAGAGAAGGTTTGACAGGTGTACCAGAGCACGTCAGGTCTTACAGCACAAAATGTTTGACACTGAACATTCGGCCCACTACTCCCGAATGCAATCAAACAGAGTTTGAACCTGCGTCCCTGAGCGCCCGCCATGCCCAGATCTTTTCTTCAGCGCCCCTTGAAAGGGTGACGCACGTCCCCATTTCTCTGTGAACGCCCCCGCAACCTCTTCGCAAGGGAATGCTCACCATCATGACTACTGGGAAGTTGATCGATCGCTTTGAAGGGCCGTCAGGCCGCGCCGTTCTTGAGGAAGTACTGCTTGAGCAGAAGCTGGTACTCGGAAATCAAGACCTAGCACGCCGCCTCGCAGAGGTAGGAACGCTGGAGGAGATCGCTAAGGATGCTGTGCTCATTACCGAGGACGCGGAGGACTCCGAGGTTTATTTCATCATCACAGGGCATTTCCAGGTGAAGGTCCATGATCGTGAAGTCGCAACACGAGGGGGCGGCGATCACGTCGGAGAAATGGCTGCTCTGGTCCCAACAGCGAAGCGCTCTGCTACTGTACTGGCCACCGAGCCCTCGATTGTCTTGAAGGTCAGCGCGGCAGACTTCAAGTCCATTGCGGACGCGTATCCCTCGGTTTGGCGACAGGTCACTCGGCAACTGGTCGATCGACTACACCAGCGAAACGACATGGTGCTTCCTGCCCATCAGTCATCCCACGTATTCATCATTTGCTCGGTCGAGGCACTCCCTATTGCCCGGGCAATCGAGAATAACCTTGAGCACGACAAGTTCTTCGTAAAGACCTGGACACAAGGCGTTTTCCGCGCATCGCAGTACGCCCTTGAAAGCCTCGAAGAGCAACTGGACGAGTGCGATTTTGCCATCGCAATCGCACAGCCGGACGACTCCGTCACAATGCGCGAGGAAACCAAGAATACGCCGCGCGACAACGTCATTTTCGAGCTTGGCCTGTTCGTAGGACGACTTGGCAGGGCACGAACCTTCCTTCTTGAGCCTAGGGGTGACGAGGTACATCTGCCGTCAGATCTGAAAGGGCTGACAACCATCGGATATCGCCTAACGAAAAGTGAAGACCAGCTGCCCTCCAGCCTATCTCCAGCCTGCAATCAGCTACGCACCATTTTCAACAAGCTAGGACCGAAGTAACGGATATCTGTCAACAAGCAAATTTGGCATGCGCTTGCCTACCGCATTGCAGCGCGCCCAATCACCCGAAGGAGTGATCGATGAGCAAGAGCTGGAACCATGATCGCGCTGCAAAACACATAGACCAGAAGATCGCTGATGTTGAGGAAATCACCATCAAGGATTACGTGCGCGACATGTCGTTGGAATCGATTCCTACCAGTACCGCGTACCGCGTGGATGGGGTCCACATGTATGCGGACATCATGAATCTCGAGGACATGCTGAACATCACTGCAGTCGAGGGCACAGAGTGTCACAAGCGCACGCTGCGCTTTCTTGACCAGCACTACCGGGCAGTCAAGCGAATTCTCAACAAGGTTGATGCGCGCCGCGTCGACTTCCACAGTCAGCGGCTGCACTCCCTTTTCACTAAGCCGTACAACACTGAGTCCGGCGCTGAGACCAAGCGTGTTCAACGCGCCGTTGCGACTGCGCAATTGATCATTGACGTGCTTGCAGAGACGGGCGACGACGATGAGCAAATCCCAGCAGCCAAGGTTCGAATTGGCATCGATACCGGCCTAGCTCTTGCTGTAAACAATGGCCGCAGCGGGTACCGCGAACCCTTGTTCCTGGGCGATCCAGCGAACCATGCCGCGAAACTGGCCAGTAATAACAAGGCCAGGGGTATCTATCTGACCAACAATGCTCGTAAGGCCATCGGCCTTGCGGAAAGCGATGAGCCGGAAAAATCTGCCCTAACCGCGATAGAGATCAAGGCATGTCAGGATGCGGCCAAGCTGGATGTCACGTCCGACGAGATCGTCGAGGAGTGGCGTGAGGATCTGAAAAAGAACCCCATTGGCGGTTACCAGTTTTCCCGCCAAACCCCACCCCTGCGTGATATGGACATTTACTCGCTGACTCCGGCCAACTCGAAGCGACAGGAGATGGTGAGCCTCTACGCCGATATTGATGGCTTCACAGCCTACGTGGCCGATCACATCAACGAGAAGACCGACGATGTCGTGCGGACTTTGCATGTCATCCGCTCCGAGCTGGAGCGGGTCGTGACTTCCGACTTCGAAGGGCGCCGGGTGCGCTTCATCGGAGACTGCGTGCAAGCCCTATCCTGTGACGGCACCGCGCATACTACTGACGAAGAGAAGTCAGTATCCGAGGCCACACGGCTAGCAGGTGCACTGCGCAGCAGCTTCAATCTCGCAATTGAGCGGCTGAACGCCGAAGGTATTGAAACCGGCGACCTCGGCCTCGCGATTGGCTTCGATCTGGGCCCAATAGCCGTCACGCGCCTGGGCGCCAAGGGTAATAGAGTTAGGTGCGCTATCGGGCGTAGCGTGATCGAGTCTGAGAAACGCCAATGCGCGTGTTCGGGGGTGGAAACCGCGATCGGGCAAGTAGCTTACGACGCAGCATCGAAAGCTGTGCAGAACCTGTTTGGGAAGAGTCGTAAGACATCACACCTGGACTACAACGAAGCTACCGAAGCCCTGGCAGATGATGGGGACGCATCTGCGAAGCAAGCTCGCTCGGAAGCCTATGCGGGTTCCGCCGCCATCATTCGCGCAGATGAGCGTCAGGTGCAGCCCCACTCCCGCCAGAAAGTAGACGGCAGCCGTTGAGCACAGCGCTCGACCTGATTGCACAGGTCGCCCCAGATTTCGGGGGTACCTGTGTAACATCCGTTCCGCAGACAGCAACGCTTGATCTTCCGATTCGGCTGGTGGACGGGAGAACGCTCCCCTACAA
Source organism: Pseudomonas sp. S4_EA_1b (assembly GCF_016307435.1). Taxonomy (NCBI): domain Bacteria; kingdom Pseudomonadati; phylum Pseudomonadota; class Gammaproteobacteria; order Pseudomonadales; family Pseudomonadaceae; genus Pseudomonas; species Pseudomonas sp. S4_EA_1b. The sequence continues at coordinate 73,748 of NZ_JAEILC010000105.1, forward strand.
GCTGCATTTACGCCAAGACGGTGAATGGATAGAAGCACGCGAAAGCACACCACATCACTTGCCAGGCTTTTGCCCGGAACGGCACATCAATTATGATGGTACGTTCTGTCTGTTTTACGCGGGCGCCAATCCGCTTCCTGTCTCAGACGAGCCGTCCGCTCGTGCCTGGCTTGAGACAATCTACAAATACCTAAAGCTTCAAGAGCGCGCTCGCACTCTGCGCAGATGGCCGAATGGTTCCGCGTGGGCACACGGCGACGCAGCTCGACATCAACTGCGAGCGCAGAAGGCTGCGAGCGCAATCAGTGGCAAAATCGCTAACGATCTTGCGGTAAATCAGCTAGGGCTCAAGCGCAGAAAGTCCAAAGAGCGACCTATCTTGGATGTGATCTCCGGAACAGTGCCTTTGTTTAGCGTGTGGGAAAAGTCCCGGCGGGTAATCAACCAAAAAAGGCGCTGCTTCTGCGGCCTGTATGGACGCCGCCGTCCTAAACGAATTCGACGCTGCCATGACCATGCAAAGCAGGCTACCGAACTGGCTTTCGCATTGCGGGACTGGGAAGAGGCTGAGCGGCAATATTGGGACTCCATGCACGGCAAGCCTTGCTGTGGTTCCTGCGATAGCTGCCCACTCAGCCCATAAGTCCCGGTGTAATTCGGGCTGGTCCCCAGGCGAGTCGGCATCTGGACTAGCAGCCCGCCGCTCATACCGGGGACGTTTCGTCTGATCAGGCAACTGGCAGGAGCAACAACAGGATCTTAACCCTGAGCAGTCGAAGGCCATGATGACCGGCCGGTACCCCGTTTTTAGTACTTGGCAGAAGTAACGGCCAGGCCACGGGGGCCTACCTCAAGATGCTCCTAAAAGAGAAAATAAATTAATGTACGCCAGGGCTTCCAGCCCCTCCCCTTCGAACATAACATCACGTCACGTTACAAACCTAAGCCAGGTGCCCATGCCTATGAAAACTAGCAATCGCGTTGTGATCGAGGTTGATCCTGCCCAAAAGCAGCAGATCTACGCCGCACTCAAGGCGCGTGGGTTGACCATGCGTGAGTGGTTTCTGCAGCAGGTGAGTCAGGAGCTTTCCATTCCGCAGCCCACCCCACCCTCCAGTCAGTCGAGCAACGATTAAGTATTTCTCAGGGAGTCGAGCAGATGCTCAAGACAGTCAAGCAGGCATGCACATTCAACCCCATCATTCGCGACTACCCAACTAGGCGAAGAGGAAGCCATCAAGCCCTACTGGGTCAATGGCCCTCGCGCGGTCGATCAGGCTGGCTGGAAGAAAATTATCGGGGACAAACCGACCCTGATCATGCTCGATGAGTTGCCGCCCTACCTTGAAAACGCGAGCACTACTGTCATCGGCGGCGGTACGCTGGCTACCGTGAGCACCTACACACTCAGCTGCCTGATGAGCGCCGCTCTGGAGTTACCGCGTTGCTGCATTGTGATTGCCAACCTATCCGGCAGCTATGTGGCTCAGACCAAGGCAATTGCCGAAGCAATCTCTAACCTCCAGCAAGAAGCCAGTCGCCAAGCGAGCACCATCACCCCCGTGCAGTTGGCGGGTACCTGTTCATCCCTAGCGCCTCTCCGCCTTGATGCTGGCAGATTCAGTCTGGCCTCGCGGTTCGACCTACCGAAATATCGGCGGTTACATTGTCCCCAGAGCTTCAGACCCGGCTGTTACCGGCCACGCCTGTCTGGGTAGGGAACGAGTGGTGGAACAGTCGGTTCCGTCGGGCGTTAACCTGCGGAACAGAAACCCATGCGACTTTCAGGTCGCACTGCCGAAATGGTGAGTCGGCCGCGGGAACTGCCCCCGCAGCCGCTCGCAGAACCGTACGTGACACTCTCGCGTCATACGGCTCCCGTTATCCAACCTTGCTGCCCGGTCACTCGCCAGTGATGAAACAGCCGGGGTACCACAGTCCGCATCTTGTCCAGCCATTGGCTAATGCGCCGCTTGCGCCTATGAAGGGCCTTGTATTTTCGTCGGGCCCAGCGTTCAAGCGCGCGGTCAATGTGCTGGAAGATGCCAAGCATGGCTGTCCGATAGAACGAGCCATAGTATTGCCACCACCCCTGTATCACTGGATTGTAGAGCCGAGCCACGTCGACCAGCGTCACGTGGGTTTGGCGATTGAGTCGCCACCTGCGTACCGCTTGCCGCATCCGCTTTAAGGCATCCGCACTCGCTCCCGGAAGGAAGCTCGTGAAGAGCTGGTCTTGTTTGCTGAGCGCCTTCCTCGGCCTAAAGGTGAAGCCGAGGAAGGTAAAGCTCACATGCGGATAACCTGCGCGACGGTTACTGTCCTTGCAGTACACGACTTTCGATTTCTCCGGGTGCATCGTCAAGCCACAGGCAGCCAGCCGTGAAGCAATGGAGCGCATCACGTACTCCGCTTGCTTTCGACTGCGGCAGTGCACCACCGCATCATCGGCGTAGCGGGCAAACGGGCAGTTGGGGCTGGTACGTTGCATCCAGGTGTCGAAGGCATAGTGCATGAACAGATTCATCAGGAGGGGACTGAGCACTCCACCTTGCGGGGTGCCGCGTTCGCGTGGGACGCGCATGCCGTCATCCGTTTCGAACGGCGCAACCAGCCACCGCTCGATGTACAGAAGTATCCAGTCCTCCTTGATGTGCAGGCGCACCGCCTTCATCAGCAACCCATGATTGATCTGATCGAAGGCTGCCTTGATATCAAACTCCACCACCCAGTCGTATCGCCAGCAGCGCTCACGCGTGATCGCCACCGCCTGCTTCGCTGATCGTCCCGGCCGGTACCCATAGGAGTCCGAGTGGAAGATCGAGTCCAGCTCCGGCTCGATGAGAAGCTTGACCACGGTTTGCGCGACACGATCACCAACCGTGGGCACTCCCAGCTTGCGCGTGCCTCCCGATGCCTTGGGAATTTCTACTTGCTTGACCGGAGGCGGGAAGTACGACCCCGACGACATCCGATTCCACAGCTTGTAGAGATTCTTAGACAGATCCCGCTCGAAATCGGCGATGGTTTCATCGTCGATGCCGGCAGCACCGCGGTTGGCCCTGACCTGCTGGTAGGCGTCCCATACCGTGCGTTTCGCTATGTCATAAGGTTTCGCCGAGCTCACGCCACTCATCCCCGGAGGTTGGCAACGCTCGTCGGCCGGATAACGCCGCCCCTTCGCTCCACCTCCATTACAGAGGCTTCATCGCTACTACGGGAAGCTCCGCCCCTCGTTCCAGCATCGGTATTCTTCCTCATGGTGTTGGCCATTTGTCATTTTCCTTCGCATCTGGAACAAGGTTCTCACGTTCCGTACCAAAGCCTGTATGAAGATCATGCCGCCTATACACCGGCTGCCATCGGGTCCGTAAGCAGGTAACGCCCCGACTTGTCCTGAAGCCAGTACTCCACCTCAGTTTCGGCAGCACCTTGGGCATAACGATGCGTCATCGGACGGTTTGCTTTCGCTCATCTTCTCCATACTCACCTGCCATCCTCAGGGATGACTTTTCCTCGGTCGCTCACCACCACACCTTTTGGATGCAGCAGCACCGGGTGGTTTGAAGTCCGCTCCTGCAAGCCGACTTCGGAAGGCCTACTTCCATCTTCGGCACAGCAGCACAGGTCATCTGACCTGTGTTCGTGACACACAATACTGGTTTCCCTTCTTGGTCTGGTGCATTTCCGGGTCGCGCTTGCCGTCCTTGTTCTTGGTCGAACTGGGCGCATTGATCAGCGTTGCATCGACGATGGTGCCCTGGCGCAGCGACAGGCCGCGGTCGCCCAGAGCCATTGATGACAGCGAGGATGCCGGCCGCCAGCTCGTGTTTCTCCAGCAAGCGGCGGAAGTTGAGAATGGTGGTTTCGTCGGGGATGCGCTCCAGGTTCAGCCCGGCAAACTGGCGCAGGATCGTGGTTTCGTACAGCGCTTCCTCCATCGCTGGATCGCTGTAGCCGAACCAGTTCTGCAGCAGATGCACACGCAGCATCGCCATCAACGGGTAGGCCGGACGGCCACCTTCACCCTTCGGATAATGTGGCTCGATCAAAGCAATCAAGCCCTTCCACGGCACCACCCGATCCATCTCGATCAGGAACAACTCCTTGCGGGTTTGCTTGCGCTTGCCAGCGTACTCGGCGTCGGCGAAGGTCATCTGCTTCATCGGGAAACTCGGTGGGTGGAATCCGGGTATTTTGCCAAAATCTGGAAGTCTTCTTCAGAGTTTCCCTAGTGTGCGCTCTCTTGCTTGGATGGCATTACGTTCTGGCCCAACGTTACTGTAGCGAATCCGCAGCAGTATCAATCAAAGCCTCCTGTATCCCGCGTGAAGAAAGACGCTACGTTGCGCCCGTTCTTCCACGGCTTCGCTTGCCGCCCCGCTACGGCAGATTCGAAGTATTCATCGAAATGTCATCCTTTAGAAACAGTGCGTTAACAAGGAATTTCTACCCTTTGCATCGCGAACCGCAATTGTGCGGCCAGCAATATTGCGAAAGGTGATCAAATGACGCCCCATCCGATACAGGACGCCGTGCTGCGGGTCGACCGGTTGAGCGTCGTCTATCCAGGCGGCGTGACAGCCCTACGCGATACCTCGATTGCATTTCGGCGTGGTGAGTTCACCGTGCTGCTTGGTCTCTCGGGCGCAGGCAAGTCGACCTTGCTCCGTAGTCTCAATCGACTCGTCACGCCCACTGGCGGCAGTGTCACCAGCGAACTCGGTGAACTCGGCAGCGGCTCGGCCTTGCGTCAGCATCGTCGGCGTACCGCCATGATCTTTCAGCACCACCAGCTAATCGAACGTCAAAGCGCACTGGCTAATGTGCTTAC
>NZ_JAEILC010000106.1:0-51688 GCF_016307435.1 Pseudomonas sp. S4_EA_1b
CCCCTAAGGACCCCAAGCCTACCCCCGACCCCAAGGCCAAGGACAACGACTACAGCCCCGACTTCAAGCCCGAGCGCGAGCCCAAGCCTGAAACCGACGCCGACATCGACACCCAGGGCGGCTAGTTAGAGGAGACGATCATGGCTCATCAACCGGATGAAGAACTCAACGACCCAGGTAACGAAGACCCGGGTTCATTGATGGATGACGCCGAGGTGCCGCTGATCGAAGCGGATGAAGAGGGCGCTGCTGGCGACATCGGGCATCTCTGACTTCTCATTCACTTCAAACGCCTCCTTAACAGGGGCTCCAGCGTGTCCACCGGCAACGGCCGGCTGAATAGATACCCCTGGATCTGATCGCAACCGGCCTCTTTCAAAAACGCCCATTGCGCCTGGGTTTCGACGCCTTCGGCCACCGCCAGCAAGCCCAGGCTGTGGGCCAGTTGGATGACGATCCGAGCAATCGCGGCGTCCTGGGGGTTACTGGTTACTTCGCGGATAAAGGCAATGTCGATTTTCAGCGTGTCGATGGGAAAGCGCCGTAGGTAGGCCAGGCTGGAATAGCCGGTTCCGAAGTCGTCGATAGCGATTTTCACGCCCATGGCACGCAAGCGTTGCAGGCTGACGATGCTGTGCGCGGTGTTCTCCATCAGTGTGCCTTCGGTGATTTCCAACTCCAGCCAATGGGCGGCAACCCCGGTGCCGGCCAGTATGTCGGCTATCTCTGCGATCAGATCGCCCTCGATCAATTGATGGCCGGAGACATTCACCGACACCTCCACCGCGCCGATATCGCAACGCTGCCAGGCCGCTATCTGTCGGCAGACAGTCTCGATCACCCAATGCCCGACTTGGCCAATCAGGCCGAGACTTTCCAGCATCGGCACGAACACCGCCGGGGACACCGGCCCATAGTCGGGCCGGTCCCAACGCAGCAGGGCCTCAAGGGCACAGACTTCACCGCTGGCCACGTGCACTTTGGGTTGGTAATGCAAGGCGAACGCCTGGCGCTGCACCGCTTGGCGCAAGGCGGTTTCCAGGTCCTGGCGTACCGGGTCGTAGACGTTCGAGCGTGCGGTTTGATCGTGGTGCCGTTGCAGGCGTTGTTCGAGCATCGCGCTGTGCTGTTTCAACTGGTCGCCATGGGCTTTGAGCCGCAGCAGGTTGCGCACCCGCAGCCACAGCTCGACACGATCCACCGGTTTGCTGATGAACTCCTCTGCGCCGGTCTCCAGACCGCTGAGGCGCGCACTCGATTCACTCAAGGCCGAGAGCATGATGATCGGTATGGTCGCAGTGGCTGGGTTGCCCTTGAGCTGGTTAGCCACTTCGTAACCGTCCATGCCGGGCATCATGATGTCCAGCAGGATCAGGTCCGGCGGCTGCTCGGCCACCCTAAGCAGGGCTTCCTCGCCGGTGCCCGCGCTCAGGGTCTGGTAGCCCTCGTGCTGCAGCAGGGTTTCCAGCAACTTGCGAACCTGGGGTTCGTCGTCAACGATCAACAGCGTGGCGGGTGAGCTGGCCATGGAGAGGACTCATGCGAGTGGTGTGGGGGGCGGGTGGAGCAGCGTTTCAATGACCTGGTACAGCGCCTTATAGCGCAGAGGCTTGATCACATAGGCGTCGCACCCGGCCAGGCGGGTTTTTTCGCGGTCTTCCTTCATGGCCATGGCGGTGAGCGCGATGACCGGGATATGCGCGGTCAGGGCGTCCTGCTTGAGCACGCGGGTGGCGGCCAGGCCGTCCATGCCCGGTAACTGAATGTCCATCAGGATCAGCGCCGGCTGTTGCGCGCGGGCCAGGGTCAGGCCGGACTCGGCGTCGGCGGCCCATACCACGCTGTGGCCGGCACTGACCAACAGCAAACGGGCCAGGCGCATATTGGCTTCGTTGTCTTCGATGATCAGGATATGGGCCATGGTGCCTCCGTCGTCCGATGCAGCGGCAACCACACCACGAAGCGCGTACCCAAGCCTTCGCGACTGGCCACCGCGACACTGCCGCCATGCAGCTCAGTCAGTTGCTTGACCATGGCCAGGCCCAGCCCGGTGCCTTCGAATTTGCGCGCCAGGCTACTGTCGATCTGGCTGAAGGCCTTGAACAATTTGCCCATGTCCTCTTCCGCGATGCCGATACCGGTGTCGCTGACGCTCAGCTCCAGGAAGGTGCGGTGCGCGCCGGTCTGCAAGGTATCAGCGTGGCTGGGCCAGTCGCCGGGAATCAGACCGACCTGTTCGCGAGGGGCTTCACGAACCGCCAGGGTCACGCAACTGCCGTGCTCGCTGAACTTCACCGCGTTGGCCAGCAGGTTGTAGACGATCTGTTTGGTCTTGCGCAGATCCAGCACCAGTGTGCCGAGGTCCACCGGGCTATCGAGCTTGAGCTGGATGCGTTGCAACGCGGCCTTTTCGCGCACGATCAACAAGCTATTGGCCAATACATCGGCCAGCGCCACGGGCTCCAGCTCCAGGTCCATCATCCCGGCTTCGACCTTGGACAGGTCGAGGATGTCGTTGATCAGCGACAACAGGTGCTGGCCGCTGGTGAAAATGTCGCCGATGTATTCGCGCTGGGTGTCGCTCATTTCGCCGACCAGCCCATCCTTGAGCGCCTCGGAAAAGCCGATCACCGCGTTTAATGGGGTGCGCAGTTCGTGGGACATGGTCGCCAGGAACTCGGATTTCATGTGGCTGGCGTGCTCCAGCTCCAGGTTTTTGTCTGCCAGGGCGCGTTCGAAGTCTTTGCGTTCGGCCTCAACCTGCTTGCGCGCAGTGTTGTCGGTGCCGATAAGCAGGTAGCCGATGAGCGTGTCGCTGCGGTTGCGCAGTGCGGTTACCGAGACCATCGCAGACAAGCGGCTACCGTCCTGGCGGATATAGGTCAGCTCGTAAATATCCTCAATGCCGCGCGAGGCTTTAAACACCAAGGCTTCGAAACCCGGCGTGATCGGCGTGTCGAGTTCCAGGCTGAGGGCGGCGGCGCGGGTGATCAGTTCGGCGGGATCGGAAATATCGGCGGGAGTGACGCGGTTGACCACATCGGCGGCGGCGTAGCCCAGCATGCGTTCGGCGCCGACGTTGAAGATCTGGATCACACCCTTTTCGTCAGTGGCGATGCTGGAGAAGTGCGCGCTATTGAAAATGGCGTCTTGCAGCGCGCCGGTCTTGATCAGGCTTTTCTGGCGTTTGAATTCGTCGATCTTGGCCGCGCGTGACTGCAGGTCGGGCGGGCTGTGGGTGGTTTTTTTATCCATCGCAAGGGCGGTTCCATGACGTTCAGGCCCGACACCGTTCATGACCGTGTCGCAGAGCATGCTCACAGAAAATCGCGCACAGGCGATGAGGAGGAGATGAGGTCTTAGGACAATAGCAGCCTATTGCCATAGACCTGCAAATAAAACAGTGGGCGTTTGCCTACGCTAAAGCGCAGTGGCCGCGCTTGCTCGACCTGCAACGCAGCAAACGCCCCATGACGGCCATGTGGATGGGTTTAAAGCTGCACGCTGCTGATCACCTGAGTGCCGTCATCCGGATCAGTGACACTCTCGAAACCTAGATCATGGGTCAATTGACGCATATGTGCATTGGTGGCCGCGTCCACCGTATACATGCGCGTGTAGCCATTTTTTTTCGCCGCAGCCATCAAGTGCTGCATCAGCAAGCGCGCCAGGCCCAGGTGCTGCCAGGCATCGGCCACCACCACCGCGCATTCGCACGCCTGGTCCTTGGCGGCGGCGTAGCGCGCCACGCCGATTTCCACCAGTTGGCCGTTATCGTGTACCAAGGCGATATACGCCAGGCGTTCCTGGTTATCGACGTCCATCAATTGATCGAGCAATGTCTTGCCCGGCTCGCACACCTCGCCCAGAAAACGCTGATGCCTGGACTCGCGGGACAAGCCCTTGATGAAGTTGTATTCGCGCTCGCGGTCTTCGGCGGTCAATGGGCGCACCAGGACATGGCGGCCATCGTCGAGCCGTTCGATCCAGTGTTCGTGGGGCACCGCCGCATAAACAGGCGCGGCTTGCCGGTTGAGTGCTTCAGTATTGGACATGACGGAACCTCCATGGGGTGAAATGGCCGGGTTATTCCAGCATCTCGGGTGACACCACCCACACACTGCAGGGCATGCGGTACAGCAGCGTTTCAGTGGTACTGCCCAGCAGCCGCGACAGGCCGTGATGACCGACCCGGCCCATGACGATCACGTCGATGTTGTAGGCGTCGGCGAAGCTGGACAACACCTTCGCCGGGTTGCCCAGAATCATGTGGCGTTGTTCCGGCGGGATGCCGTTACGCGCCGCCAGGTCGTTGAAGGCTTCGCCCTGGGCGGCGAACAGCTGCTTGGCCGCCTGCGACGAGAAGAACGCCGCGCCACTGCCGAACTCATACTCCTGGGCGGCCAGGTCGGACAAGTCATGGGCGTAAACCATCTGTACATCGGCCTCGCAGGCCGTCGCCAATTTGCTCGCTTCATGCAGGATGCGGTCGTTGAGGCCCTGGTAGCGGCCGTCGCGATGGAATGGATCGACCGCCGCCACGATCCTGCGTGGCAGAGCGTGATGCACGCCGTGCACAAAGTGCAGCGGTACGGGGCATTCGCGCAGCAGGTGCACATCCATCGGCGTGAACATCAAGCGCGAGAGTCGCGACTCATGGGCCAATGCCTTGATCACCAGCGCCATGGGTTCTTCCTTGAGGCGAATCAACAGCTCCTTGAGCGGATCATCGACCCAGGCCACCTCGGTAGTCACCGTCAGCCCCAGTTTGCGCAACGGCCGCGCCTGGTCTTCAAGCCATTGGTGATGGCGCTCCACATAGCCCAGACGCATCTGCTCCAGGGCCTGTTCGTTGACCAATCCAGCGGTGGCCAGACCTTCCAGGTAGTCGAACGCCAGAATATGCAAGGCGGCGCCTTCGGCCTTGGCCAACGCGGCGGCGCGCTCGAAAGCGGGGCTGTGTTCCATCAACGGTGAAACCAGCAGCAAGAAACGGGCTTGAGCAGACATGAGCGATCTCCCTTGGATTACCAGTGGCATCTAGGGTCGATCATGGTCCTGACCGTTGGGCGGCGTTTGATCTGCATCAAGTCGCCGCCACGCCGGGCGGGGCGAGCGACGTGCGGTCATAGTAGGGATCGTTGATGATAATCAACGCGGCGTGCGGCATCCTGGCACAGACTGCAAAGAGCGATGCCGGTCCGGGCGTCCATTGAAGCCGAGAGGTTGTTTATGTCCATCACGCCAGGGGTGCTGTTATGAGCCAGACCTTGGGCCTGGCCGGCGCCGCTGCGGCGCTGGGTATCGGCATGCTGGTGGGGCTTGAGCGCGAACGCCACAAGGGCGAAGGCGAGCATCGCGATTTTGCCGGGTTGCGCACCTATTCGATCACCGCATTGCTCGGTTATGTGACCCAGCAGGTCGGCGGCGCCTTGTTGTTGGGCCTGATCGCGCTGTGCCTGGCGCTGCTGGTCAGTACCGCGTACTGGAAAAGCCAGGCCAAAGACCCGGGCATCACCAGCGAAGTGGCGTTGTTCACCGTGCTGGTACTGGGCGCCCTGTGCGGCGCGGCGCCCGAGTTGGCCACGGCGATTGGGGTGGTGATGGCCGGCTTGCTGGTCTATCGGCAGAAACTGCACGAGTTCGCCCGCAGCCAACTGAGCGACGCCGAAATGCGCGACGGCCTGTTGCTGCTGGTGGTCGCGCTGGTGGTATTACCGTTGGCGCCGGACCGCTTTATCGGCCCTTATGCAGCGATCAACCCGCGCACCATCTGCACCTTGACCGTACTGCTGATGGCGGTCGGCGCCCTGGGGCATGTGGTGGTGCGGGCGTTGGGCCCGCGTTATGGCTACGCGGTCGGTGCCATTGCGTCCGGGTTCGCCTCCAGCACCGTGACCATCGCCGCCATGGGCCATATCGCCGCCAAGGAACCGCAGCAGTTGCGCACGCTGGCGGCCGCGGCGGTTTTCTCCAACCTGGCTACGGTGGCGCAGGTGGCCTTGATTCTGGGCACGGTAGAGCCGGCGTTGCTGGCGCAAATGGCCTGGCCGTTGCTGGCCGGTTTTGTCGCCATCGCGGCTTACGGCATTTGCCTGATGCTGCGCACCCCCACGTCGGCCGCCAGCGAGGCGATCAAAGTGGGCGGTGCATTCGATCTCAAACTGGCGTTGATCATGGTGCTGATGATGACCGGTATAACGTTTGTCTCATCGGCGATGCTGTATTACTTCGGCGAATGGGGCGTGATGGTCACCGCCACCCTCAGCGGCTTCGCTGACGCGCACGCGTCCACCGCCTCGATTGCCGCCCTGACCGCCAGCGGCCAATTGGCCGTGCAGGCGGCGCCGATTCCGGTGTTGCTGGCGGTCAGTTGCAATTCCCTGAGCAAGTGTCTGGTGGCCTGGGTCAGCGACGGCCGCCGCTTTGCCGGCTATGTGATTGGCGGTCAAGCATTGCTGACCGCCGCGACATGGTTGGGCCTGCTGATCGGTTGAAGCGGGTCAAAGGGGGATGTGCAACGTGGCCCGCAGCCCGCCGCCGGCACGGTTGTGCAGACGGATCTGACCGCCCAGGCGCTGGGCGATGGTGTGGACAATGGTCAAGCCCAGGCCTGCACCGTGGGCATTGCCACGGCTGTAGAAACGCTCGAACAAGCGCTCGCGGTCCTGTTCGTCGATCCCGGGGCCCTGATCGTCCACCGTCAGCTCGAACGCCGTGTCGGTTTTGTGCAACCCGACGGTAATTACACCCTGTTCCGGAGAGAAATTCGCCGCGTTGGTCACCAGGTTGGTCAGGGCGATCGCGATGGCGGCGCCGTCGGTGGTCACGGTGCAAGGCGCGTCGTCCGCGTCGAACACCAGCTCCAGGCCCTTGCTCAACAGCCAGGGCGTGAGTTGGATCAGGCTGTCGCGCACGGCGGCGGTAAGGTCCAGGGACTGTAAGGGCGGTTGCCCCGCGCTCGGCTCCAGGCGCGCCATGGTCAGCAACTGGTTGACCAGGCGGCTGGTACGGTCCACGCCAGTGATCAGGAAGGCCAGGGATTCGCGGCGTTCAGCCTCGGTGCCGGCCTCCAGCAGGTTTTGCGCATGCACCCGCAGCACCGCCAGCGGGGTACGCATTTCGTGGGCCGCATCGGCGATAAAGCGTCGCTCGCGACCTAGCAGGTCCTGTAGCTGCGCGAGCATACGGTTCAGGGCGGCCTGCATGGGTTCCAGTTCGGTGGGCAAGGGCGTCAGTTGCATCGGCTCCAGGGAGCCGGAGTGCCGGGCGCGTAACGTTGCGGCCATATCAGCCAGGGGCTTGAGCCCCCAACCGATGGCCAGCCAGACCATCATCGCCAAGATCAGGCTGCCCAGCACGTTCGGCCACAAGGTGTGGCGCACGATACGACCGACCAGGTCGGCGCGCACATCGTCGCGTTCGCCGACCCAGATGCGCAGGCCGCTGTTCTTGTCCTTGAGCAAAAAACCGCGCCATTGCCGGCCATTGAGGTCGTCCACATTGCTGTAGCCTGGCTGTTCGGGCGGAGTGGCGAACGTGGGAGCGCTGGAGGTGAACACCAGGCGTTCGCCCTGGGGGCTCCAGACCTGGAAAGCCACCTTGCTTTCGTATGGATGCCCATCGACTTTGGGGTTGGCCTCGGCCAGCGCCTTGTTGAAGGCGCGGTACAGGTCGGCTTGTTGCTCGTTCGCCAGCGGCAGGCTCATCAGGCCTTGCAGCAACCGGGCGTTTTGCGCCAGTTGCGCATCGTAGACTTCGGCAATTTCGTGGTTGCTGTCATGCAGGTTCAATGCGCTGATCAGCAAAAAACCGCCGAGCAGCAGGCCGATAATCAAGGTCAGGGTGCGGCGGCGAATCGAGGTCACACGCGATCCTCCACCAGATAACCCACGCCTCGCACAGTGCGGATCAATTCGCTGGAGAACTTTTTGCGCAAGTGGTGGATATGCACCTCCAGGGTGTTGCTTTCGGCTTCTTCGTTCCAGCCATACAGCAACTGGATCAACTGATCGCGGGTCATGACCCGCCCCGGGGGCGAAAGCAGTTCATGCAGCAGTTGGTATTCCTTGGGGGTCAGCGACACCGGTTGATGGTGATAACTGACTTGCTGGGTGCTGGGGTCCAGGCAAATGCCCGCATGTTCGATCAGCACCCGCGCCCGGCCGGCGCTGCGCCGCAGCAGGGCGCGCAAGCGGGCCTTGAGTTCGGCCAGGTCGAAGGGCTTGATCAGGTAATCGTCGGCACCGGCGTCGAGCCCGGCGATGCGGTCTTCGGTGGCATCCCGTGCGGTCAGAATCAGCACCGGTACGGTGGCACCGCTGTCGCGCAGGCGGCGCAGCACCTCCAACCCGCCCATGCGCGGCAGGCCGAGGTCGAGCACCACCACGTCGAAGGTTTCGCTGAGCAGGGCATGCAGGGCGCTGCTGCCGTCCTTCAACCAGTCGACGGTGTAACCCTCGCGCGCCAGGGCCTGGTGAATCCCTTCGCCCAGGGCTTCGTCATCCTCAATTAGTAATAGCCGCACGCGCGCTCCTGTCAGTTGAGTTGCTTGGCGATCTCGGCCAACAGGCTCTCGATCTCTTTGCGCCGCCCGGCGTCGGCGCGTTCCCGACCTGGGCGGGGAGCCGCCAGCAGGGCCTTTTGCAGGGCATCGCGGGCTTGCTCATAACGTTTTTGCCGGTACAGGTGATCGCCCCAGAAGTACAGACTATCAATGCCTGTCGGGTTGACTTGCAAGGCCTGTTTAAGCAACTGCTCGGCCTTGTCGGCGTCACCGAAACCAATCGGCCAGCCCGGAACGCGATCGTACAGCGCCGCCAGGCTGGTATAGGCCGAGCCTTGCAGGGCGGTGGGGTCGAGGCCGAGCGCGCGTTCCAGGTCGGCCTTGGCGGTCCTGGCCTTGCTCAACGCCCCGAGTCCGCCCTGGGCACCGGCCCAACTGCTGGTGACGATACCCGACCAGATCCAGGCTTCGGCGGCCTGCGGACGGGCCTGGGTGAAGGCATTCGCCTGGCCGGCCAGTTGCTCGAAGGCCTGGGGGCGTTGTGCCTCAGGCAGGCCGTATTGGATCTCGGCCCAGCGTTGTTGGATCGTGGTCAGCCGTTGCTGGTCGGCGGCGTCCAACGCCCAGGTGAGGGGGCTCAGGGCACTGAGCACAAGGGCGGCAATCAGTGTTCTCATGGGGTTAGTCCTTGTTAACAGGGTTATCGCTCAAGCGGCGCACCAGGGGCAGTTGTTTACGCAGGCCACGGTCGACCAGCTTCGGCAGCAGGCTGTTGAGGCGCACGAAGAAACGCTCCGGCCAGCCCAGGTACAGGTCGCGACGGTCGTCCACAATCGCCTTGATCACCGCCGACGCCACGGTGTGCGGGTCGTCGACGTTGGACTTGAGCGCCTCGTTCAGCGCTTCGGCCGCCGCGCTGTTCATGGCCGTGCGGGTGGCGCGCGGCGCTACGTACAGCACGCCGACGTGGGTGTCGGCCAGTTCGCGGCGCAGGGCTTCGGAAAACCCGCGCAAGGCAAACTTGGTCGCGCAGTAGGTGGCATAACCGGGGTAGCCGATGGAGCCATAGGTGGAACCGACATTGACCACCCTGGCGCCCGCCGCTTGCTTGAGCATCGGCAACAGCAGCCGAGTCAGACAGATCGGCGCGCCGATATTCAACGCGAGCATCTGGTTGATGTCGGCGTCGTCCAGTTGCTCAAGCATGGCGAAGTGGTTGATCCCGGCGGTATTGATCAGCAGGTTGATACCGCCGATGGCTTCGGCCGCCGCCAGTACCTTGCGCCGGTCGGCCAGGAATGTCAGGTCGGCGCTGACCCAGCACAACTGCTGCGGGTATTGCGCAAGCAGCACATCCAGCGGCGCACGGTGGCGCGCCACCGCCAGTACCTGCGCGCCACTGGCGCACAGCATGGCCGCTATCGCCAGGCCGATGCCGCCGCTGGCGCCGGTCAGCACCACGCGGGCCTCAGACAGGCGCATGGGTGGTCTCCCCAAGGCGTGGCAGGTTGCGGAACATATCGGTATAGAGCGCGTAGACCACCTTGGACGCACGGATCACCGCGGCTTGATCCTCCGGGTCGTCGAGACGGTTCATCAGGCCGCGATAGGTCTGCATATGGCCGATATCCAACGCCCCGTGGGAGTTCAGATAGCTGAACGCCTCGGCCGGCAGTTGCAGGCGCTCGCGGATGCTGCCGGCGGCGTGGGTGGCCAGGGCGATACTGGTGCCTTCCAGTACGTTGACCATGCCGAACAGGCCGACCGGGTTATCGCGGGCGATCAGGTCGTAGAGGTAGCTGACCATCAGCTCAATGGGCAAGCCAGGGCGTCCGTCGCGCACGGCTAGCCTATCACCGCCGCAGGCCTCGATATCATCCAGTACCCAATGTTCATGGCCGTATTCGTCTTCGATGTACTCGCACACCGCCTTGCGCAGCCATTCCAGGCGTGACGGCAAGCGTGCGCCGCAGGCCATCATCAACGGCACTGTGTGGCGGACGTGGTAATAGGCCTGGGCCAGAAAGGCGCGGTAGCTGTCGAGGCTGACCTTGCCTTCCAGGGCATCGCGGATGATCGGCAGGCTGAACAATGCCTGGCGTTCTTGCTGGGTGGCGTCTTGCAGGGTGTCGAAGAAATTCACGATGGCGTGTCCTCATTCAAAGGTTGAGTAAAGTGGGCGTGGTAACGGGCGACGATGGCGTCGCGCCGAGGCCGGCCATTGGCGGTGAGCAGGCCGTTGGCGGCGGTGAAGGGGGCGTCCAGGCGCGTCCACTGGTGGACCTGGGCATAGTCCGGCAGGCCGGCATTGGCCTCGGCCACGGCGGCGGCCAGTTGGGCGTCGCTGCAGTCGGCGCGATGGGGCCAGAGCAGGGCGTGGTTGTGGGGCAGGGCTTCGCCGTAGACGAATGCCTGGGCAATGTCGCCGCCCTGAGTCAGTTCGGCCTCGACCCAATCCGGGTTGACGTTGCGCCCGTAACTGGTGACGAACTGGTGTTTCTTGCGGCCCTTGAGGTACAGAAAACCGTCTTCGTCGAAGGCCCCCAGATCACCACTGGGCCACCAGGTGTCGGGCTCTTCGGCCTGGCCGAGGTAACCGAGCAGGGTCGAGCCTTTGATCAGCACTTCACCATCCTCGGCCAGGCGGATATCCACATGGGGCAGGGGTCTTCCGACGCTGCCCGGGCGCTGCGCCTGCGGCACGTTGAGGCTGACCACCGAGGCGCACTCCGACAGCCCGTAGCCTTCGAAAACCGGCATGCCCAACTGCTGGGCGCGCTGCAACAAGGCCTTGGACACACGGGCACCGCCCACGGCGGCAAACCGCAAGCCCCGGGGGCTGAAAGCCTTTTGCTCGGCGGCGATGACCAGCATCAGCAGCAGTTGTGGCACCAGGATCAGGCTGTGGGGTTGGCGCGCGGCCAGGCAACCGAGCAATTGCGCCGCATCCACCGCGCTGGCGCCCTGGATACCCAGGCTTTTTTGGCCCGGCACACTCAAGGTGGCGCCGGCATACAACGCGGCGTAGCAGCCCAGGTTCTCCAGCAGAATCGCCAGGGGCAGCAGCGCCAGGTGATGGCGCGGTTCATTGACGTGACTGGCCTGGTACAGCTCGCGGGCTACCCGCAGCAGGCTCTCGCCACTCAGGCATACACCTTTGGGCGCGCCGGTGGTGCCGGAGGTGAAGGTGACTTTGGCGGTGCCCAGGGGCATTGAGGGTCGCCCGTCGAAGTGCCGGCACCAGAAATCGCCGACCTTGTGGTAGCCCAGGCCCTCCAGCTCCTGGCTCAGATAGGGTTCGGCGATGACCCGCTCGGCGTGGCTTTGCTCCAGGCAGTGGGCACGTTGAGCCGCGCTGAAAAACGGTGGCAACGTCAGGCAGGTCAGGCCCTCGAACAGCACCGCCAGGTCCCAGAGCATGGCATCGACGCCATTGTCCAAGGCCAGCGCCACCACCTGTACGCCCTCATCGCGCAGACGTTCGCGCCGATAGGCCACCTCGGCGAACAATGTGGCGTAGTCCATTTTCAGTGAGTCGCCCCACAGAGCGATGGCACCGTCGTTACGTTCGGCATGGCCACGCAGAACGGCGTGGAATCGCAGGGTTTCAGGCGACATGGCAAGTGTCCTCAAGGGTGGTAGGCAGGCCCAAGCGCGAAAACAGGCCCATGTTGCGTAAATGCGTGAAGCCGGCGCGGATATTGCCCACATGCACCCACGGCTGGCTTTCGTAATAACGGCCCCAGTTATGGCGCTCATCGCCCAAGCGTTGCGGGTCGGCGGCACACAGGGTCACGGGCTTGAGCCCAAGGCGATGGAAGCTGTTGACCAGCCCCGCATTGCCGGTAAAGGCCACCCACTCCAGCCCCCCCATGGCCAATAACCAAGTGATGGCGATGATGCTCAGGCGTGCACTGCCGTTATCACTGGCGGCCAGGTTGCCGACCTCGGCGATGGCGCGCCGCTCCACTGGCTGGCCGGCGGCGGCGCAGACCAAGGCCTCGATCGGATGATCCAGGTAGTGCTCCAAAAACAGCGCTTCGCTGCGGGCCAGGCGTACCCCGGCGACGGCGCATAGCTCGCCGTCGGCCTGGCTGACGCCAAACAATTGCGGCATGAAGTGGCGGATGTCCGCGCCATGGGCCAGGCGAAAGCGCTGCTGGATGAACGCTTCGAAGGCCGGGCGCCGAGGGTCGTCGGGCAGGGCGCGGCTCAGGTGCAGCGGGGCGCTGTCGGCGTGGCCGAACAGCATGGGCAACGGGATGTTCCAGTCGAAATCGGGCATTTGGCGGTTCGCCTCCCACGTCAAGTTGGGAGGAGTATCAGTAGCCTTTCTTAACGAAGTCTGAAGGTGGGCGTAAACATCGTCGTTCGGTCTTCAGACTGGCTTAAGACTGCCAGGGCAGGGTGGCGCGGACTTTCCAGGCCGGCCTCGGCCATCACTTCCTCAAAGGCGACTTTTCCATGAACCAATATTGGGTAACGCAGCGCTACGCCCGGTTATCGATGACCCTGCACTGGCTGATGCTGGCGCTGTTTGTCGGTGTCTATGCCTGCATCGAAATCAAAGGCCTGCTGCCTCGCGGCAGTGTGGCGAGGAGCTTCATGGCGGGCACTCATGGGCTGCTGGGGATGGGTATTTTCCTGTTGGTGTGGGTGCGCTTGCTCGGGCGTCTGGCTCCTCGTCCGGCCATCGTGCCGCGGCCTCCGGTCTGGCAAACGGCGTTGGCGCACCTGATGCACCTGGCCCTGTATGGCTTGATGATCGTGACGCCGCTGCTGGCCTGGCTGATGCTTAGCGCCGGGGGCAAAACCCTGCCGTACTTCGAGTGGTCGTTGCCCGCTCTGGTGGCGATGGACCCGGACCAAGCCAAGGTGTTCAAGCACTGGCATGAGTGGCTGGGCAATGCCGGTTATTGGCTGATCGGCCTGCATGCGGCCGCCGGGCTGTTCCATCACTACTGGGTGCGCGACAACACGCTGATACGCATGCTGCCTAAATCGCGTAATCGCTGAAGTTGCGACAAATCAGCTTGATGAAACGTTTCTTCTAGCGACAAATGGCGCACGCAAGCGCTTGCGTAAGTAAATGTATCTGATTAGAGTCGGTGCCAATCGGCTCTGATCCAAAGGGGGCCGAACGACAAAAATAATAAAACCAGGAGCTCAGACATGAGCCTTGAACCCTTGCTGGAGATGCAGGGCATCAGCAAAACCTTCAACGGTTTGCGCGTGCTCAAAAATGTCGGCCTGAAGGTTTACCCCGGCGAAATCCACGCCTTGATGGGGGAGAACGGCGCCGGCAAATCCACTTTGATGAAAATCCTTTCCGGCGCTTATCAGGCCGATCCCGGCGGTGAAATCCGCATCGGCGGCGAGCCCATCGCCACATTCAATCCCGCCACCGCCAAAGCCCTCGGCATTGCCGTGATCTACCAGGAACTGAGCCTGTGCCCGAACCTGAGCGTGGCCGAGAACATTTACCTGGGCCGCGAACTCCGGCGTGGTTGGACCATCGACCGCGCCGGCATGCAGGATGGCTGCGTCGAAGTGCTGCAACGCCTGGGCGCCGAATTCACCCCGGCCACGCGGGTCAGCAGCCTGTCGATTGCCGAGCGCCAACTGGTGGAGATCGCCCGCGCTTTGCATGCCCACGCCAAGATCCTGGTGATGGACGAGCCCACTACGCCGCTGTCGTCCCGCGAAACGGATCGCCTGTTCGCGCTGATCAAACAGCTGCGCAGCCAAGGCCTGGCGATCATCTATATCAGCCACCGCATGGCCGAGATCTACGAGCTGTCGGACCGCGTATCGGTGCTGCGCGACGGTCAGTACATCGGCGAACTGACCCGCGAGGCGCTGTCGGCCGAGGTGCTGGTGAAAATGATGGTGGGCCGCGACTTGTCAGGGTTCTATAAAAAGGACCACGCGGCGTACGACCCCGGCGCCGTGGTGATGCGCGTGCGCGACATGGCCGACGGCAAACGCGTGCGCCAGTGCAGTTTCGACCTGCATGCCGGTGAGGTGCTGGGCATTGCCGGGCTGGTGGGGGCAGGGCGCACCGAGCTGGCGCGTCTGATCTTCGCCGCCGACCCGCGCACCAGCGGAACTCTGGAAGTGGTGGGCAAGACCGTCACCCAACTGCGCACCCCGGCGGACGCGATTCGTGCCGGCGTGGTGTACCTCACCGAAGACCGCAAGGCCCAGGGCCTGTTCCTCGACATGAGCGTGGCCGACAACATCAACGTCTGCGCCTGTGTGCCGGATGCCCGCGCCGGTGGCGTGCTCGACCGGGCGCACGCTGCGCAACGCTCGAATGACGCGATCAAGTCGCTGTCGATCCGCGTGGCGTCGGGCAAGGTCAACGTCGGCGCGTTATCCGGTGGCAACCAGCAGAAAGTGCTGCTGGCGCGCTTGCTGGAGGTCAAGCCCCATGTGCTGATCCTCGACGAACCCACCCGTGGCGTGGACATCGGCTCCAAATCCGAGATCTACCGCATCATCAATCAGCTGGCGCTGGCCGGGGTGGGCATTGTGGTGATTTCCAGCGAGCTGCCGGAAATCATCGGCACCTGCGACCGCGTGCTGATCATGCGCGAAGGCCAATTGGTGGCCGAAGTCGGCGGGGCTTCCGGCCACGCTATTTCCCAGGAACGTATTATCGACCTCGCCACCGGTGGCGATCAGGTGGCTGCCCATGGCTGACTCAAACAACACAATGACCCTCACACCTATAGGCAAAGCCGAACGCGCCCGCGAGTTGATGCGCACGGTCGGCATGTTGCCGGTGCTGGTGTTGCTGCTGGTGGGCTTTGCCCTGGCCAGTGAAAACTTCCTGACCTTGCAGAACCTGTCGATCATCACCCAGCAAGCCTCGGTGAACGTGGTGTTGGCGGCGGGCATGACCTTTGTGATCCTCACTGCCGGCATCGACCTGTCGGTGGGCGCGATCCTGGCGGCGTCGGCGGTGGTGGCGTTGCAGGCGTCGATGTCGCCGCAGTTCGGTATGTTCGGCATCGCCGCCGGCATCGGCTTCGGGCTGTTACTCGGGCTGGTCAACGGCGGGCTGATCGCCTTTATGCGCCTGCCGCCGTTTATCGTCACCCTCGGCGCGCTCACCGCCATGCGTGGGCTGGCGCGGCTGTTGGCCGACGACAAGACGGTGTTCAACCCGGATCTGCCGTTTGCATTTATCGGTAACGACTCGATCCTTGGCGTGCCATGGCTGGTGGTGATTGCCGTGGCAGTGGTGGCGCTGTCGTGGTTTATCCTGCGGCGCACGGTGATGGGGGTGCAGATCTATTCGGTGGGCGGCAACCCGGAAGCGGCGCGGCTGTCGGGGATCAAGGTGTGGAAGGTGTTGCTGTTCGTCTATGCCATGTCCGGGGCGTTGGCCGGGCTCGGCGCGGTGATGAGCGCTTCACGCCTGTTTGCCGCCAACGGCCTGCAACTGGGGCAATCCTACGAGCTGGATGCGATTGCCGCGGTGATCCTCGGCGGCACCAGCTTTACCGGCGGCGTCGGCACCATCGGTGGCACGCTGATCGGCGCGCTGATCATTGCCGTGCTCACCAATGGCCTGGTGCTGCTGGGGGTGTCGGATATCTGGCAATACATCATCAAAGGCATCGTGATCATTGGCGCGGTGGCACTGGACCGTTATCGCCAGTCCGGCGCGCGCACCTGATTTATCTCCTACAACAATCACAAGAGAGAAGCGCATGAACTTTAAACGTATCGTTCCCGTCATCGCTCTGGCTGCCCTGATGTCCCAGGCAGTACAGGCCCGTGAACTCAAAGCGCTGGGCATCAGCATGGGCTCGCTGGGAAACCCGTATTTCGTGACCCTGGCCGACGGTGCCACGGCGCGCGCCAAGGCGTTGAACCCCGACGTCAAGGTGACCTCGGTGTCCGCCGACTATGACCTGAGCAAACAGTTTTCCCAGATCGACAACTTCATCTCGTCCAAGGTCGACTTGATACTGCTCAACGCCGTCGACCCCTCGGCCATGGCCTCGGCGATCAAGAAAGCCCGCGACGCCGGCATCGTCGTAGTCGCCGTGGATGTGGACGCCAAGGGCGTGAACGCCACCGTACAGACCGATAACGTCGAAGCCGGCAAGCTGGCCTGCCAGTACCTGGTGGACAAGCTCTCGGGCAAAGGCAATGTGATTATCCAGAACGGCCCGCAGGTCACCGCCGTGACCGACCGCGTCAAGGGCTGCAAAGCTGCATTGGCCGGCGCGCCGGACATCAAGGTGCTGTCCGACGATCAGGACGGAAAAGGTTCGCGCGAAGGCGGCCTGAACGTGATGCAGGGCTATCTCACCCGTTTCCCGAAAATCGACGGCCTGTTCGCGATCAACGACCCCCAAGCCATCGGTAGCGACCTGGCAGCCAAGCAGCTCAAGCGCAGCGGCATCATCATCACCTCGGTGGATGGCGCGCCGGACATCGAAAATGCACTGAAGAGCGATACGCAGATCCAGGCCTCCGCCAGCCAGGACCCGTGGGCCATGGCCCAGACCGCCGTGGACGTAGGCAATGACATTCTCAACGACAAAGCCCCGGTCGACGCGGTGACGTTGCTCACGCCGAAACTGATCACCCGCGACAATGTCGGCAGCTACAGCGGCTGGTCGAGCAAACACTGAGTCCGTCTGAGGAACCGCGCCATGGTCACCATGGACGATGTGGCAAGCCGCGCCGGGGTGTCGACTTCAACCGTGTCCCATGTGGTGAACGGCACCCGTAAAGTCAGCGCGGCGACGGTGCTGGCAGTGCAGCGTGCGATCCAGGAGCTGGGTTATATCCCCAACACCCTGGCGCGCTCGCTGGCCCGTTCCAGCACCAGCACCATTGGCGTGGCGATTTCGGCGCTGTCCAATCACTACTTCAGCGAGACCGTGCACGCGATTGAAACCGAGTGCGCCAAGCACGGCTACATGATGCTGTTTGTCGACACCCACGATGACCCGCAGCAAGAGTTGCGGGTAGTGACGGCGCTGCATCATCGGCGTGTCGACGGTATTGTGCTGGCCCCGTCGAATGAGTCCCTGGCCCTGGATTACCTGCGTGCCAACCAGATTCCGGCGGTGCTGGTGGATCGGATGATGAGCGCGCAATTTGATCAGGTCGGGGTGGAAAACGCGCGGTCCACGCAAACCTTGATCGAACACCTGATAAGCCACGGACATAGCCGTATCGGCTTTATCGCCGGGCGTGCGGGGTTCAGTACCACGGATGAGCGGGTGGCCGGCTACACGGCGGCGTTGCAGGGGGCGGGGTTGGCAGTTGATCCGCAGCTGTTGGTAAACGGCGGTTCCAGTACCGAGCCGGCTCGTCAGGCCACGGTGCAACTGTTGGGCCTGGAGTCGCCACCGACGGCGATTATGGCCGGTAATAACTTGATGACCCTGGGCGCGATGCACGCTCTGCGTGATGCGCACCTGGAGGTCCCGGCGCAGATGGCGTTGGTGGGGTTTGATGATTTTGATTGGGCAGACTTTTTCGTGCCGCGCTTGACCCTGATCGCCCAGCCTGTGCAGGCGTTGGGTGCCCAGGCGGTCAATCTACTGCTGCAACGCATGGCGTCGCCCGCTGCGCCCACCCAGTGTGTGCGCCTGGCACCAACCCTGCGAATACGCAATTCCTGTGGCTGCCACTGATTGGAATCACATACGTATGAACAGTCCGGTTTCCTTGGGCATCGATCTCGGCACCTCTGAACTCAAAGCCATCCTGATGGACCTCGACGGCAACGTCCTGGCCCATGCCGGCGTGCGCCTGAGCGTTTCAAGACGCCACAGCGGCTGGTCAGAGCAGGCGCCGCAGGATTGGTGGCAAGCCTGTGTGCAGGCACTTGGCCAGCTGCGCAGCCATCCGGCGTATGCCGATGTGGCCTGTATCGGCCTGTCCGGGCAGATGCACGGCGCGGTGCTGTTGGGTGCGGACGACCGGGTGCTGTATCCGGCCATCCTGTGGGATGACTCCCGCGCCGTGGCCGAGGCAGAACGCCTGGGCGCGGATTTCGCCGATGTCACCGGCAGCCTGCCGATGGCCGGGCTTACCGCGCCGAAGTTGCTGTGGCTGCAGGAGCATGAACCAGAGGTGTTCAAGGCCATCGACTGCGTGTTGTCGCCCAAGGATTACCTGCGGTTGTGTCTGACTGGCGAGCGCATCAGCGAGATGTCCGACGCCGCCGGTACGCTGTGGCTGGATGTGGCCCGACGCGAGTGGTTCACGCCCATGCTACGCGCCACCGGCCTGGCGCCGTGGCAGATGCCTCGACTGGTTGAAGGCGGCGCGCCAAGCGCGCGGTTGACCGCGACGCAGCTGGGGCTTTCGCCCGAGGTAGTGATCGCCGGCGGTGGCGGCGATAACCCGGTGGCGGCGGTGGGCATCGGTGCGGTCCATGCCGGGGACGGTTTCATCACCTTGGGCACCAGCGCGGCGATTGTGGCGATCACCGACCACGCCGCCGGCAACCCGGCCAGCGCGGTACATAGCTTCTGCCATGCGCTACCGGATCGCTGGTACACCATGGGCGCCATGCTCGCCGGTGCCAGTTGCTTGCGCTGGGTCACGCGGTTGACCGGGATGGCGGATGAGCAAACCTTGCTAGCGCAGGTCCAGGCGCAATTACCGATCGAACAGGCCGTGCCGCTGCACACGCCGTTGTTCCTGCCGTACCTGGCCGGCGAACGCACGCCGCACAACGACCCCTTGTTGCGCGGCGGCTTTATGGGGCTGGGGCATGACTGCACACCGGCGATGCTCGGCTATGCGGTGATGGAGGGCGTCGGCTTCGGCCTGCTGGATGCGCTGCACGCGGTGCAATCGGCGGGCGCACAGGTCGGCGCCTGCGCTTTGGTAGGCGGCGGCGCGCGCAGCGCATATTGGGCGCAGTTGCTGGCCAATATCCTGCAACGGGAGATCTACACGTTGCACGGCAGTGAACTGAGCGCCTGCATCGGCGCGGCGAAACTCGGGTTCATGGCGGTGGGCGAGGGCGCAGACTTGCTGGCAGCAGGTATGCCGATCAAGGCGCGCTACTTGCCGGATGCGACGCAGCGGGCGGTGCTGGATGAGCGTTATCGGCGGTTTCAGGGATTGTTGGAGGCGGCGAAAGGGTTGCGGGCCTGAGCAATCAGAGCTTGCCGTCCAGAAAGCTGATCAGTCGCGACTTCGTGATAGCGCCGATTTGCGTCCCTTCTACATGACCGCCACTGAACAGCATCAGCGTAGGAATGCTACGTATGCCATATGTTTGCGGCGTGGCTGGATTCTCGTCGACATTGAGTGTGGCAACCTGCAACCGATCTGCGTATTCCTCGGCGATCTGTTCGATAGACACCGCAAGCATTTTGCACGGGCCGCACCATTCGGCCCAGAAGTCGACCAGTACAGGTTTGGTGCTGTGGATGACGTCGTCCTCGAACGAAGCGTCAGTGATGGCTTTGACCTGACCCATAAATGCCTCCTGTGGTCTTTGAACAGCATCAGCGTGGGCACCTCGTGCACCCCGTACCGGGCCGGTGTGACGCAATGGTCGTCGACATTCAGCGTCACAATGGTCAAGCGACCCAGGTAATCCTCAGCCATTTGTTCGAGGTAGGGCAGATGGCCGCAGCTATTGTTCCAGTAATACACCAACACCGGGCCTAGGGCCTGCAACACCTGCCTATCGAAATTGGCATCGCTGACTTCTTTGATAAGTGAGCGCGTCATGGGCAACCCTCCAGCCACAGCACCGACGCTAACGCAACGAGGCGGCGAAGGCACCTGTGAAAAATGACAGGGGGTTAGATCGATTGGCGATAGCCCAAGGCGGTGCCTGTATGAGCGGGGTTGCGCCGCACTGGGCCGCGAGGCGGCCCGCGATCAAACTGCGGCGCAGTGTCAGAGCGAATGGGGACAGCCGGTTCCAGGGCTGCTTGTGCAGCCCGGCGCGGGGCAAGCCCGCTCACCACAAAACAGTGTTAGCCGTTGACGAAGTGCAACAGCGTCAGTGCGTGCCCTGATAGATAAGTTTGTCCGGGTTGAAGTGTTCGACCACGCTGCCGGGTTGCGGCAAGCCCAGAATGTGGCCCTTGATCTTGCCCACCACATGCATTTCACACGGCTTGCAGTCGAATTTCAGGGTCAGCACTTCGTCGCCGTGGATCAGTTGCATCGGCGCCACCTTGGTCTTCACGCCCGTGACGCCCTTGGCCTGTTTAGGGCACAGGTTGAACGAGAAGCGCAGGCAGTGCTTGGTGATCATCACCGGCACTTCGCCGGTTTCTTCATGGGCTTCGAAGGCCGCGTCGATCAACTTCACCCCGTGGCGGTGGTAGAAGTCGCGGGCTTTCTGGTTGTAGACGTTGGCCAGGAACGACAGGTGCGCTTCCGGATAGACCGGCGGCGGTGTGGTTTCGGCCTTGCGCCCACCACGGGGGTGCGCCGCGACCCGGGCGGCGGTCAGCGCTTCGATGACTTCGCGGCGCAGTGCCTTGAGCTGCGAGTTGGGGATGAAGAACGCCTGCGGCGCATCCAGCTCGATGGCAGTGGCGTGGTATTCGGTGGTGCCCAGTTGGCCGAGCAAGTCGCGCAAGGTATCCAGCGCCTGTTCCGGTTTGTTGGCCACGCCGAACGGGCCGGGCAGGGTGACGCTGGCGCTGATGCCTTCCTCGCTGGTAGCGGTGACGTGCAACTGCTCTTCACGCAAACGCGCGACCCACGCAAGGCCGATACGGCGCTCGGCCGAGGTCTTGAGCAGCGCCTGCTGCCAGTTGTGGTCGAGGTTGCGGTTCAGCGGATGGTTGGGGCGCAGTTGGTGCAGGCCGGCGGGCATTTCATTCGGCTCGACGCGATAGCGGTAGCGCTTCTGGCCGTCTTCCTCGAACTCGCCCTTGGGCTCGGCGATGTTGGCGCGGAACCCCACCACTTCACGCTTGACCAGCACGTTCAGGCCATCGCCATTGGACAGCGGCTCATGGGTGACTACCTGCAGGTCGCGCTTGCCGGCTTTTTCCACCACACCCACCGGCAGGCCGGTGAAGGTCGGCGTGTCGAAAGCGCCGATGTCGATCTTGCGCTCGCTGACAAAGTAGTCGGTGCTGCCACGGTGGAAGGTTTTTTCCGGGTCGGGCAGGAAGAAATGCGCGGTGCGACCGCTGGAGGCACGGGCCAGGTCCGGACGATCTTCGAGAATGTCGTCCAGGCGCTGGCGGTAATAGGCGGTGATGTTCTTCACATAGCCCATGTCCTTGTAACGGCCTTCGATCTTGAACGAACGCACACCGGCCTCTACCAGCGCACGCAGGTTGGCGCTCTGGTTGTTGTCTTTCATCGACAGCAGGTGTTTTTCAAAGGCCACGACGCGCCCCTGATCGTCCTTCAAGGTGTACGGCAGGCGGCACGCTTGGGAGCAATCGCCGCGGTTGGCGCTGCGGCCGTTCTGCGCGTGGGAGATATTGCACTGCCCGGAAAACGCCACGCACAGTGCGCCATGAATGAAGAACTCGATGGCGGCATCGGTCTCGTCGGCGATGGTGCGGATTTCCTGCAGGTTCAGCTCACGGGCCAATACCAGTTGGGAGAACCCGGCCTGATCGAGAAACTTGGCGCGGGCCAGGGTGCGGATATCGGTCTGGGTACTGGCATGCAGCTCGATGGGCGGGATATCCAGCTCCATCACCCCCAGGTCCTGCACGATCAGCGCGTCGACACCGGCGTCGTAGAGCTGATGGATCAGCTTGCGCGCCGGCTCCAGCTCGTTGTCATGCAGGATGGTATTGATGGTGGTGAACACCCGGGCGTGGTAACGGCGGGCGAACTCGACCAGTTGAGCGATATCGCTCACTTCGTTACACGCGTTGTGGCGCGCGCCGAAGCTGGGGCCGCCGATATAGATGGCGTCGGCGCCGTGCAGGATGGCCTCGCGGGCGATGGCTACATCGCGGGCAGGGCTGAGCAATTCCAGGTGATGCTTGGGCAAGGACATAGTTTTTTTAGTCAGGCTTGTCACGGTTGAGGGGCGCATTGTAGCCGTGAAATGCCTGACCGGCATCACTTCAGGCCTTGGCCGCCATCGCGGTGACCTCCACGCGCATGCCTTCAACCGCCAGTGCCGCCACGCCAACCGCCGCGCGCACGGGCCAGGGCTTGGCGAAAAAGCGTTTGTAGACCTCGTTAAAGGCCGCGCGATCGGCCATATCCGTCAGATAAATGGTCAGGTGCATCACCCGATCCATGGAACTGCCGGCTTTTTCCAGGGCGACTTTCAGCGCTTGCAGCGTGCATTCGCTTTGCAGGGTGATATCCCCCAGTTCCAGGCTGCCGTCGGCGCGGGTCGGGATCTGGGTCGACACCAGGATGCCGTTGAAGCCGACAACGTCGGAAGAAATGGACTCGGCATCCGGGTCCGGAGTGTAGGACAGATCGTGGTTGGCCATGGGCACCTCTGGTGGGCAAAAACACAAAGGCGCCATGGTCCTCGAAATCATTGGCCAGGGCAAACCGGGGGCTATGGCAATACGTTTTTTTGACGCCAGAAAATAAAAATTAAAGCCGCGTAAAGTCGCTAAAACTGGGGCCGATAGCTACTTTAGAAGCAGGTTCTCCGTACGGCAGAGGGTTCGTCATGTTCAATAACGCATTAAAAACAGAACTGGCGGCCAGGAAGGCCGAAGTCACCGAATACAAAGGGCTGAACGCCGCGTTGGAACGCTCAATGGCGGTGGTCGAATTCGACCTGAACGGCAAGGTGCTGCGGGCCAACGATAACTTTATGAAAACCATGGGTTATAGCGCCGATCAACTGGCCAACAAATCCCATCGCGACTTTTGTTTGCCTGCACTCACCAGCAGCCCGGCCTACAGTGAATTCTGGGCGGATCTGCGCGCCGGCAAATTTGTCTCGGGCACCTTCAAACGGGTGGGTTCCAACGGCAAAACCGTCTGGTTGGAGGCCAGCTACAACCCGGTGTTGGATGAACGTGGCCAAGTGCTGAAAGTCGTCAAGTACGCCTTGGACGTCACCAGCAAGGTCGAGCAGGAGGCCGCAACCCGCAGCAAACTCGCGGCGCTGGACCGGGCCATGGCGGTGATCGAGTTTGATTTGAGCGGCCACGTACTCGATGCCAATCCCAATTTCCTCAATGTCATGGGCTACTCCCTTGCCGAGCTCAAGGGCAAGCATCATCGCATGTTCTGCGAACCGAGCCTGGTCAACAGTGGCGAATACGCCGACTTCTGGCGTCGCTTGAACAACGGTGAATTTTTCACTGGGCAATTCAAACGCATCGGCAAACATGGCCGCCCAGTGTGGCTGGAAGCCAGTTATAACCCGGTCTATGACATCGACGGCACGCTGCTGAAAATCGTCAAGTTCGCCAGCGATATCACCGAACGCGTGGAAAAATTCGAGGAAGACTCGCGCGGCGCCTCGCGTGCCTACCATATCTCGTCGGAAACCGAGCGGTTTGCCGAACACGGCACTCAGGTTATCCACGACACCGCCACGGAAATGCGCCGGATTGCCGAAAACATCGGCGCCTCCGCGCGATTGGTGGGGCAGTTGGGTGATCGTTCGGAGCAGATCACCGCCATCGTCAATACCATCCGCGGCATTGCCGACCAGACCAACCTATTGGCCCTCAACGCGGCCATCGAAGCGGCGCGCGCCGGTGACCAGGGTCGCGGCTTTGCGGTGGTGGCCGATGAGGTTCGCCAGTTGGCCGGTCGCACCAGCCGTTCCACGGCGGAAATCGCCGAGATGATCGGCATGATCCTGTCGGAAACCCGCGACGCGGTGAGCAGCATGAATGCCACCCAGGAGGGCGCGCAGCGTGGCGTCAACCTGGCGGATCAGGCGGGTTCGGTGATTCTGCAGATACGCACCAGCACCAGCGATGCCGTGAAGGCGGTGAGTATGTTTGCGTCGAAGCTGGATGAATCGGAAGTAATTCCGAAAACTGCGGTGGGCTGGGTTGGCTGACCGGGGGACAGACCCGCGTGGGAGGAGGGGGGCAGCCCCCTCGATCCACCGGGTAGTTACTCTTTTACGTCCATGAATTCTTTGGCCCAGGCTACGTAGCTCTCGGGCAACGTGTAGGTGTGGGTCAACTCGGTGGCACTGAGGTTCGAAGTGCTGTGGGTCAGCTGGCGTTGGGCGCGCAGGCTGTCGTAGGTCGCCTTGATCGCCGCGAAGTACGCGCCATGGCCGGCCACGATGACCCGCACACCCAGACTGGCCAGGCGTTGCGCGTCGTTGAGTTTGGGATTGCCGTAGGTCACCAGCATCAACGGCACCGTGAGGTTTTCCGCAATTTTCTCCAAGTGCTCGAAGTCGCTGACGCCCACCATGCAGATGCCATCGGCACCGGCTTTCTGATAGGCCAGGGTGCGTTCGATCACCGCTTCGGTCGGTAATACGCCGGCGTTGGTGCGGGCAATGATCGACAGCTCTGGGTCAACCCGCGCTTCCAGCGCCGCGCGAACTTTACCGATACCTTCGTCTATGGAAATCAAATCCGTGGACTTGCGCCCGAATTGCGCCGGCAGCAGCGTGTCTTCGATGGTCAGCGCGGCGACGCCGGCACGTTCCAGTTCTTCGACGGTGCGCATCACATTCAGCGCATTGCCGTAACCGTGATCGGCATCGGCAATAAAGGGTAACTGCGCGACACGGCCGATGCGGGTGGCTTGCTCAACGAACTCACTCAGCGTGATCAACGCAAAATCGGGGGCCGCCAAAACCTGCAACGAGGCCACGGAGCCGCCCAGGATACCGACCTCGAAACCCAGGTCGGCGGCAATCCTTGCCGACATCGGATCAAACACGGAAGCGGTTTCAACGCACGCAGGCGTTGCCAACAATTCACGAAAATTAACGCGCAAGGCTGAGTGGGACTTTTTTGGCATGATCTTTCCTGGTTGGGGCCATTGACGACATACGATCAATGCCTATTGGTAGACGTGTGAGACTACCACGTAGGAAAACGCGGGATTATGACGTTTGAGAATGGGGTATGCGGGAAGCACATAGGACGGGGTTGATGATTTAGATAGAAGACCCCGACATATAATTGAACAAGTGGGCGATGTCAGATGTTCATAAATCGTCGCTGGCCTCGTAGCCTATAGCCTGCGCAAATGCCGATGATTCGGTACGTACACTGGTGGCCGAGAAGGGCAACGTCCATATCGAAGCGCTGGACCAGGGCAAGGGCCATGTGATCGTGACCCTGTCCTCTAAGGGGCGCGGCGCAAATGATTATGACGAGGTCACACGGTACCTGGCCGATGGGCAAACATGGGCATACTCCGCAGACCACTTAAGTGATAGTGATCGTGCTATCCGCATTCACGCAGTGAACTTGAACGGCAGAAGCGGGAACCCGTTCGATTATCGAACCCTGAATTCAATGGCTCAGGTACATGGGCTGAATGGGGCGTGCACCGGCTTCAATCGAGCAGGCGACTGACCTCACGCAGACTCGCGTCGTTCAGGTTCCCCGTCGACGCCAGCAGATTGAGCTGCGCGAGCAGAATCGCGTAGCGTTGCTGGGCCAAACGTTGCTGGGTGTCCGTGACTTTCTGCTGTGCGTCCAGTACCTCCGTGTTGATGCGCGCACCGGCCTCGAAGCCGTGGGTCACCGACGTGAGGTTGACCTGGCTGGATTTCAGCGCCTGTTTGAGCGCCTGGTATTGGCTCATGCCGCTGGTCACTTGCAGGTAGGCCTGGCGGGCCATCAGCCCGGCGCTGCGGCGCGCATCTTCGAGTTCATCCAGGGCTTTGCTCTGCAACGCATGGGCTTCGCGCACGCGGCTGCTGGTACGGCCGCCGCCATACAGTGGCACGCTCAGTTTGACCCCGACCACCGTCTGGTTATAACGATTCTCCGGCAGGGTGATGTCGTACACATCGCCGCCGACCGAGGCAAAACGGCCATGGGCGGCGATCAGGTCAAGGGTCGGCAAGTGGCCGGCTTGTTCCTTGTCGATGTCCATTTCGGCCAGGCGCTGGGCAATCTGCGCCCGCTGCACGGCGAGGTTGCCTTGTTGTGCGGTGGTGGCCCAGGCGCCGATCGCGGCGGGCACCGGAGCGCTGAATTGTGGCTCCTTGCCCGACCATGGGCGCGCCTGGGCGGCGGTCAATTGGGTGAGGGCTTCGGTGGCGATATCCAGCGCGCCGCGTGCGGCGATTTGCTCGGCGAAGGCCTGGTCGTATTTGGCCTGAACCTGTTCGAGCGCGTTGTGGGTGCTGGCACCGTCGGCCAACAAACGCCGGGTGCGGTCCTGGCTCTCCTGCAGGGTTTGCAACTGTTGCGTGCGGGTGTTCAGCAGTTCCTGGTTGAGCAGTACGTTGAAGTAGGCGCGGGCGACACGCAGCATCAGGTCCTGGCGCGCCTGTTCGGTCTGCACCTCGCTGGCGCTGATCATCAGTTTGCTTTGGTCGTGGTCAACCACACTCTGCCAGCGCAACAGCGGTTGGGTGAGAACCACGGCATAGGCGTTGGTGTTATTGCGGTTGCGATGGTAGTCGGACGAATCCTCGGCATCGACCCACGCCGCGCCGCCGGTGACCGACAGGTCCGGTAACAGGTTGGCACGGCTTTGCGGTTCTTTTTCCGCGGTGGCCAATTGTTGCGCCTGTGCGGCGGCGAACTTCATGTCGTGGGTCAGCGCCTTCTGGTACAGCTGGTACAAGTCTTCCGCCGCCGCATTGGCCGGGCAGCAGGCGAGGCTGAGGCCGCACAGGAAAGTGAGCAGTGTGATCGGGTCGAGATGCAGCCCTGGAATACGCAAGGGGATGTGCTCCACTGGAGAAGTTATCGGCTGAGGGTGCTTCTGCGCATCATCAGCACCATGGGAATGCCGATGGCCATGACCGCGCCCAATGTGCCGAACAGCATGCTGAAGGCCAGCATTTGCGCTTGTTCACGCGCTTGCAGGTAAGGCATCAGGGCCAAGGCTTGTTGATGGCTTGCAAGGTTCAGGGACAGAAACAGCGGGTTGGATTCCACGCCGCCCCAGCCACTGGCAACCAGGCTGGACTCGGTCACATGCTCGGACAGCAGGCGATAGCGCTCCCACGAGAACCGCGTGAGCAGGGGCGCGGCAATGGCGATGCCGACGCTGCCGCCCAGCTGGCGCATCAGGTTGAGCACGCCCGAAGCGCCCGAGATCAACGTCAGCGGCAGACGGCGCATGGCCAGGTTGGTCAGCGGTACGAAGATCATGCCCAGGCCCAGGCCGCGAATCACCAGGGGCCAATAGAGCGTGTCCGGGTTGCTGTCGAGGGTGAACTGGGTGTGCAGGAACATCGCATAGCAGTACATGACGATGCCCAAGGTCACGAACACGCGCTCGTCGATCTTGTTTTCCTGGGACAGCTTGCCGATCACCAAGGTGCTGATGGCACTGGCCACCGCCCCGGGGAAAATCACCAGCCCGCTCTGGTACGCGCTCTGTGCCAGCAACGTCTGCAAAAACAGCGGCACCATGAATAACGTGCTGTACAGCCCGAAACCCACGCAAAACGCGCAGATGCAGCCCATCACAAACTCGCGGTTCTGAAACAGCGCCACATTGACGATCGGGTTGGTCGCGCGCCGTTCCCACCAGAAGAACCCCGCCAGGCTGAAGCTGCTGAGCAACAGGCAGGCAACCGTCCAGTTCGATTCCATCCAGTCCCAATGCTCGCCGCGCTCCAGCAGGATCTGCAGGCTGCCGACGCCCAGGGCCAGCAGGCAGAAGCCGCTGTAGTCGACGCTGCTGGGTTTGCTTTCATTGGCGGAGTCGCCGATGCACAGCCAGCACAGCAGCAGGGCCACAGCACCGATAGGCAGATTGATCAGGAATATCCAGTGCCAGGACAAGGTGTCGATCAGATAGCCGCCGACCGTGGGGCCCAACGTCGGCCCCATCATCACGCCAACGCCGTACAAGGCCATGCCGCTGCTGACCTTCTCCTTGGGGAATACGTCGTAAATAATTGCCTGTGAAATCCCCAGCAACCCGCCGCCCGCCAAGCCTTGCAGTACGCGGAATGCCACCAGTTGCCAGAGTTCGGCGGAAAAGGCGCAGCCCACGGATGCCAGCACGAACAGCGCCGTGGAGACCAGGTAATAAGTGCGCCGCCCGAACCAGGCCGACAGCCAGCCGCTGACCGGCAGGATC
Organism: Pseudomonas sp. S4_EA_1b; assembly: GCF_016307435.1. Classification (NCBI taxonomy): domain Bacteria; kingdom Pseudomonadati; phylum Pseudomonadota; class Gammaproteobacteria; order Pseudomonadales; family Pseudomonadaceae; genus Pseudomonas; species Pseudomonas sp. S4_EA_1b. The sequence goes on from NZ_JAEILC010000106.1 coordinate 28,676, forward strand.
ACTACGTTGGCCACCACGTAGCCAGTGGACACCCAGGAGATTTCATCGACCGACGCCCCGTAGGTGCCCATCAGGCTGGGAATCGCCACGTTGACGATGGTCACGTCGAGCAGTTCCATCATCGACACCAGCGTCACGGTCAGCGCAATCAGATACGGCGACTTCATAACGTGTGGCTGCCGTGCTGTTGCGTGGCGACTTCGACGAAGGCGCTCATGCCGGGGCTCAACAAGGCTTTGTAGTCATCCGGCACGTCTTTGAGGGCAATCCTGACCTGCACGCGCTGCACCACCTTGGTGAAGTTGCCGGTGGCGTTCTCTTGGGGCAGCAGTGAAAACTTTGCGCCGGTAGCCGGTGCGAGGCTCTCGACTACCCCGTCGAAAGCCTGCCCGGGAAACGCATCCACAGTGACCTTGGCCAATTGGCCGACCCGCACGCGCCCGACCTGGGTTTCCTTGAAGTTGGCGGTAATCCACAGCGGGTCGGTGGCAATCAGGCTCAACAGCTTCTGCCCGGCGACCACGAATTGGCCCGGCTCGACTTCTTTTTTCGAGACGATGCTGCGCACCGGCGCGGTCTGACGAGTGTCGTGCAGCTTGATCCGGGCCTGTTCAAGTTCGGCTTGCGCCGCCGCGATCCGGTAGTCCTGCACTTTCAGTTCGGCTTTGTTGGCCAAGGTGCTTTGCGCGGCAGCCTGGGCATTGCCGCGTGCCGCTTCCTGGGCGTGGCTCAGGGCGTCGAAACGCGCCTTGGCCACCTCGACATCCTGGGTGCTCAACACACCTTGGGCGCCCAGGCGGCGGGCGCGCCCGTAATCGTTGCGCGCCTGCTCCAGATTGGCGCTCGATTGTGCCAGCGCCGCTTGCGCCGCCTGGCGCATTGCGACCGCGCCGAGGACCTGGCTGTCCAACGCACCCGGACCGCCGCCGCGCCCTGCGGCGGCAAGCAACGCCTGCCATTGCGCCTCACGCTGCTCGACCTGGTATTGATATTCGCTGTCGCGGATCTGAAACAGCAGATCACCGCTTTGCACCGTGACGTTGTCTGTCACCGGCACGCTCATCACCACGCCCGAGAGCTTGGCGCGCACCGGAATGATTACGCCATCGAGCTCGGCGTTATCGGTACTCACGTACGCGTTGGAATACTGCCAACGCTGCCAGCCGAGCAGCAGTAACCCACCGACCACAACGCCGCACAGTGTCAGTTTTATCAATTTACCTTTGGTCATGTCCTGCTCCCTGTGGTCATGCGAGGCTTAGGCACTCAGGGCGGTCCGTGGAGTGTTGCGCTTTGTGCTGCAGGAAGTGATGCACGCCATCCCACAAATCGATGCGCGATTTGATCGCGGTCTTGGCGCTTTCGACCATGTGCTGGTGTTGCACAGGGGTGGTGACGATTTCAGCGATGATGCGTTTAGCGGCCGGGCCATGATCGTCGCCATCCATTTCGATGTGGCGCTTCAAGTAATAAGTGAGCATCGGCACCTCGGTTTCGCTGACCGACCATTGCGACAGCAGGCGTCCGAACATGTCGGGGATGATGTCTTCACGGCCAAAGAAGAAATACGCCAACACCGCTTCGGTGGTGCCGTGTTGCGCCACATCGAGCGTCTGGCACATGAACACTTTGGCCGCCAATGGGATATCGCGGTCGCTGAGGGCCTTGGCCAGCGGTTCCTTGGCCTGGATGGCCGCGAGGAAACGGCGGAATACCGAGCTGTCGGCGCCGATTTCATCCATGGCGGTCAGGTACAGGTCCAGGTGGCTGATAAAGCCGCCATTGGGGTGTTCGTCGGTTTCTTCCCCGACCACGATTTCATTGATCAAGCGCGCAGCCGTGATATGCGTTGGCGGTACCCACGGCAACTCCACACAGGTGAGGTCGCGCTGGATGCGCTTGAGCAGGGTCATGAAGTCCCATACGGCAAACACATGAAATTCCATCAGTGTGCGTACATCTTCAACGGTGCGGATATTGGCGAAAAGCGGATGGCCGAATAACTGGGCGCGCTCGGTTTCAATGTGGCGGTCGATATCAAAAGGCATAGCAGCTCCTGCGGCCTGATGGTTCAGGCCAAAATCCATGGGGAAAGTAAGGACCGTTCAGTCGTTCAGCGTGTCGCCACGGTAAGGATGGCGACCGGAGGCGTACTTGAAGGACGGTATGAAGCGTGTCTCCAGCAGGTATTGCCGGTCTGCATACCACCCCGCGTCCAGCAGTTGGCGGTGGACCTTGGGCAGGCGCCAGCACGGCACCGCTGGATAAAAGTGATGTTCCAGGTGAAAGTTCGCGCCGGCGTGCAGCCAGGTGCTCAGGCGCGACGTACGCGAGCGGGCAGGGGGCTGGTCATGGCCCTCGCTGAAGGCATGTTCCTGATAGGCATTAACTGCCGAGAGCAGGAACGCAACCGCCAGGCTCAAGGCAAACCCAAGCAGCAGCCCGTCGATCTGCCACAGGGCGACCGCGTAGACACTCAACCAGCCGACCTGGCACGCGATATTGCAACGCGCCAGTCGTCGCACCTGGGCTGCGCTCAAAGGCGAAGGCAAGGGCGATGGGCTGACCGGCGGGCCGAAAGCCAGGCGCAACGTCGCCTGCAGATAGTTCGAGGTGGCCAACAACCGTGACAGCGCAAGGCGGCTAAACAGGCTCCGATAACGCGAGAAGTGCCGATAGTCCGGGTCCTGTTCGCTGTTGCTGTAGCGATGGTGTTGCCAATGGTCGACGAAGTAACCGGTCACGCAGAATCCAGGCAGCAACGAACTGGTGAAAATGCCCAGGTAGCAACTGTGCATAGGCGTGCTGCTCAGGTTGAAATGGAAACCTTCATGCCCGAGGATCGCTTGCAGAAACCACCCGTACCCGGCCAGCACCCAAAGGGGCGAGCACAGCAACACCCACAGGGTGGCGGCCGTGTTCGCCACCCACACAAACAGCGCGAGGGGCAGCAGGAAGAGGCACAAGGCGTAACCGATGATCAACAAGGACTCACCCGACCGGGCCTTGAACAAGGCCCGATCGAGGCGGACCTGAGGCTTGCTGTGGAGTTGTCTGGCCATTGGCAACGCGTTACTCGATCAGTTCAGGTTTGAGCGCGAGGTGCCCGCCGCGGGTCAGCGTGCGCAGGCGCAGGGCGATAAAGGCGTCGACCACACTTGGTGCGATACGCGCGGTGTACATGGCCAGCGTGCCCATAAAGGTCAGCCCGAGGTTGCGCAGGCCGTCTTTTTGGCAGGCGCGAGCCAGGCCATCGGCGGCGGCATCGAGTTTCTCTTCGAGAGACAGCAGGGTCCTGTCACCCCACATGAACGTCACCAGGCGCTTGACCGACAAACCCACGCGCTGGGCGGGCAAGTGAATGGCGGTGTCGATAAAGCCCGGGTACACGGTGACCACGTCGAGCTGCCCGCGATATTGCATGCGCAGCACGTCCGAATAAGCACTCAGCGCGCGTTTGCTGGCAGCGTATGCGGCCACATAAGGCGCGTTCACCAGGGCAAACAGCGACGACACGTTGACCACTTTGCCGCGCTTGCGCAGCAACCCCGGCAGGAACCCGGCCACCAGTTGCCATGGCGCGAACAGGTTCACATCCACCGCGCGGGTGACTAAGTCGGTGACGCCGGTTTCGCCGCGTTCCAGGGTCAGGGTGCCGGCGTTATTCACCAGGATATCGATGTCGCCGAAGTCGGTGCTGATGGCACCAATCACCTGCGTCAGCGCCGTTCTGTCACACAGGTCGACTTGATAAAACCCATCCAGCAACCCGGGCTCTTGTGGCGCAAGAATGTCCAGGCCGATCACGGTGGCGCCCTGTTTTTTCAATGTGCAGGCCGCCGCGTAACCGAGGCCGCGCGCGGTTCCGGTGATCACGACGATTTTTCCGAGCAGGTTCATGGGTGCGCTCCGGCGATGCTGAAGGTTGAGTGGGACAAGTAGGTGTCGAGGTTGCTCGCCATCGAGATCTTCGCCGGCGGGTGAAACTGCAGGCCACGGCAGGCCATCAACCAGTTCGAACTCTGGTTGCTGGTGATAAACGCCATCCCACCGAGCATGGCGTGGGCCTGGTCCGAAAGCTCGGTGAGCAGTTGTTCGATGCCGTAGCGCACCAGCAGCAGGCGGGCCAGCACGTTCGGCAGGTCCTGCGGGTTGCGTTCGATATCCAGCGCCGCGCCTTCCAGGGCACTGATCGCCAGTTGCAGCTGAGCCGCCAGCTCCACGCGGTGATGCGGCGTCCAGCGCCCGGCCTCGATCACAGACTCGACCAAACCGGCGCAGACCCCCACGTAGGACGCGCAAATCAACAGCTCGAACCAGATGAAACCGACGGTTTGCACGTCGCCCAACAGGTGTTTGTAGCCGGCGGAAAACAACATGCGTTCGGGCACGAAGACTTCGTTGAGGCGCACCTCGATGCTTTCGGCGGCGGCCAGTGCGCTGTTCTGCCAGAACGGCGACCGCGTGATGCCCGGTGCATTCGCCGGAATCAGTGCGACCATCAGCTCTTCGCCCTCGGCGGTCTGGCGGGTGTAGCTGGCGGTGAGCAAGTCCATCGACTGCCCGAGGCAGCAGGGCTTTTTGCTGCCACTGAGCAATACACCTTCAGGGGTTTGCAGCGCCTGCATGTTCGAATCGAGAATGCCGGCACCCGAGTTGCCTTCGGCAAACCCCGAGGACAGCAGCAAGCGCTTTTGTGCGACCGCCGCCAACAACAAACCTTCGGCACCGCCGCCGTTCTGGGTGAGGGCCAACAGGCTCGCCACGGAAAACTGATGCATGGTGCTGGCCACCGCCAGCGAGGGTGAGCGCGCGCCCAGGGCGATCTGCACATGCACGGCATCAAGGATGCCCGCGCCCAACCCGCCCGCGGCACGGTTGACCAACAGGCCGACCGGCCCTTGTTGCTTGAACAGGGCGATGACTTCGCTAGGCGGCGCTTCGCGTTCGGCGAATGCGATGCTCGCCAGGCGTTCGTCAAAACCTGGGGCGTAGCTGTGCAGCAAGGCACGCGAGCGATTCAACAGTGAAAGGGACATGGTTCAGGCCTTCAAGTAACTCGCCGGGAACAGACCGGTGATGATCGAGTGAATGTTGTCGCGGATGGCTTTGTGGGCCACGGGGTCGAGCATGTCGGCGAGCATCGGCAGGCCCAGGTCAAAGCGCGAGGCGAAGGTGATGACCGCGTCTTTGCCGTCCGGCAGTACTTGCCAGGTTCCGGAGAAGTGATCGACATCGCCGCTCATTTGCTCGAAGTGGATTTCCCGGGTCTGGGTATTGAACGTGTCACGCTCCTGCCACTTGAGAATGCCGCTGTGGAAATTGACTTCCCAGGAAGTGAACGACACCTGCTCGCTGACCTTATTGATCGTGATATTGCGCACCGACTCGCACAGCTCGACGTAGTTGCTGAAGTCGCTGATCACGGCAAAGACTTCATCAGCGCAGGCACTGGGGATATGGGCCAGTACGTTGACTTCTTGCATGGGGGAAACTCCAATCAAAGGGATGGTATTGAGGTGGTCAGCGCGTGGGCGAACCCCTCGATCAACCGATTGCAATCCTGGGCTGTCAGCAGCGGGGAAGGCGTGAGCCTGACGACCCGGTGGTCATTGAGCGAGTGGCACACAATGATTTGCTGTTCGATCAGGGCCATGACCATGTTCGCGGCGACCGAGGCGTCGCTGAATTCAAAGCCCAGCAACAAGCCGGCACTGCGCAACTTGACGCGCTCGGCCAGGCCCCTCTGCTGCAACAGCGCGCTGAAGCGGGCGCGCAGGTCCTGGCCCATCAGCCGGGCACGTTCCACGAGGTCTTCCTGCACCATCACTTGCAACGTGGCCTGCACGGCCGCCATGGCCAGCGGGTTGGCGCCGAAGGTCGAGGTATGCACCGTGGGGTTGCGGTTGAACGGCGCGTAAATTGCCGCGCTGGCGACCATGGCACTGACCGGCACGCAGCCACCGGACAGGCTTTTGCCCACCAGCATGATGTCGGGCACCACCTGTTCCTGGTCGCATGCCCACCAATGGCCGGTACGGCCCATGCCGGACTGGATTTCGTCGATGATCAGCACGGCGCCGTATTGGTCGCACAGTGCGCGGACACGTGTCAGGTAGCCTGGCGGCGCGAGGATCACACCCGCTTCGGCCTGGATCGGTTCGAGAATCACACAGGCCTTGTCCGGCGAAGCGCGCAATTGCTGTTCCAGCGCGGCGCTGTCGCCGAAGGGGACGAACGTGCTTTCACTAAGCAGGCCGCTGAACGGCTCGCGGTAGCTTTCGCGGCCAGTGACGGCGAGTGCGCCGAGGGTCTTGCCGTGGAAGCCGCCGAGGGTCGACAGCGTGCGGCGACAGCCGTTGAGCCGGGCGAGTTTCAGGCCGGCTTCGGTGGCCTCGGCACCTGAGTTGCAAAAGAACACATAGTCCAGGTTGCCAGGGCAATGCGCAGCCAGGGCTTGCGCGGCGAAAGCCTGTTGCGGGTTGAGCAACAGCTTGCTGGCCAGGGCGTTTTGCTGCAGCTGCCGGGTGACGGCCGCCACCACCACCGGGTGGCCGTGGCCGAGGAAAAATACGCCATAGCCGCCGGCATCCAGGTACTTGCGGCCTTGGCTGTCGTAGATATAGACGCCATGGCTGGACTGTTCGATCGGCAAATTCATCAACGACGCGAGGCGCGCATACCCTGAGTTCACGTGCCGGCGGAAGTACTGGTCCACCTGTGCGGCGTCGGCTGCGGGTTCGGTAAGAAGTGGGGTCATGCGACTGACGCCTGTGCGACGGTTGGCATCGGCTGCTTGAGCATGCGCGTCAACGCGCCCAGCTTGGGCGCCAAGTGGTTGAGCGAGAGCAGTAACTCACGGCTGACATCCCGTGCGCTGAACGCCGGCTCGCCGAGTAACTCAGGGAGTGACGTGGGCAGCGGTGTACGCAGGCAGGCATAGCGACACAGCTGGTTGGCGCGGCCCAGCGCGGCCTGGATATTGCCGGTCAGTGCCGGGAGGAACACTGGGCGGATCAGCCGCTCATAAATATCCGGCGCCATGCAGCGCGGCCGGGTGAAGGCTTGGGCTTGGGCTTCCATGGAATGGCACATCAGGTCCAACAGACCGTTGAGATCAAGCGCCTGCGGGCCACTGGTGAGAAAGTAGTCTGCGCCGATCAAGCGCTGGCGCAACGCGTTGGCAATCGCCCGCGCCGCCACGTCACGGGCGATCAAGTCGATATACCCGGCAGGCGGGCAGGGCACGATAGGCAGCACGCCGGACATCATCAGCCCCATGGTCATATGAAACCCCTGGAAGTTGGGCATGTGCCCGCTGTCCGAGTCGCCGATGATGATGGAGGGACGAAAGATCGAAACATCGATACCCGCTGAGCGCACCAGCGTTTCAGCCTGGCGCTTGGCGACTTCGTAAGGCGTTTCTGCTTGCACGCCTTCGTAGTAGTCGCACGGATGGGTGAAGGCGGTGCTGATGTGGTAAAGCGGCACGTTCGCTTGCTGGACAAAGTTCACGACGTTTTCGGTGCCGAGGTAGTTCACCGAAAAAATCTGGTCGATATCGCCATCCATGCGGGTCACCGCTGCGGCGTGGATCACCCAATCGACACGCTTGAGCAGCGCTTCATAATCGCCGACGTCCAGCCCCAGTCGCGGGCTGCATATATCGCCCTTGAGCACCTCCACTCGCGGGTGGCAAATGCGGCTTTTACGCGCCAGGCATACCAGGTCAAAGTCCTCTGCCAGGCAGTCGATCAGTGATTCACCGAGTACGCCTGAGCCCCCCGTGAGAAGGACGGTTAATTTTTGCTGTTCTGACATGTAGGACGCTTCCTGCGGACTCATCGAAAGAATTAACGGTGCGTTCCGCCAAATCCCGGGCACGGATACCCCTGGCGAACACTCTTGCATTCACTGTCGGTGGCGCTGAGGTGCTGTGTGAGGCCGGCAATCAGCGCTTATCGTTTTCGCGAATAAGATGCGATCGATATTGGCTTTTTGATATCAATGCGTCTTGAACGAAACGCTTGTCTTTCGCAAAACCCTGGCAGCGGTGCGGGGCGTCATGCCAATCATGCGGCGCATGATGCGGGCCAAGTGCGCCTGGTCGGAAAAGCCGCCATCGGCGGCGGCATCCGACAAGGTGGAACCGTCAGCGAGGGATTTGGACGCGCGCTCGAGTTTGTTCCAGATGATCCATTGGGACAGCGACACGCCCATCTGGTGCGTGGCGACATAGCGCAAGCGCGGGCTGGACAGGCCGACCGCACTCGCGGCGCGGCTGACGGAGCCCGGACCGTCGCGGTCCTGGCGCAGAATGTTCAAGGCCTTGTAGAGGCGTTGGTCGATGGGCGACGTAATCGCCAACAAGCGCCCCAGCGCTTCCACAAACTGAGACAGGGAGCTGGAGTGGCGAAAGCACTCGAGCAGTTCGTCACTGGCCAGGGCGATGCCATTGTCTTGCAGCAACGCGTTGAGCGCACGCCCCAACGGGGTATCCGGGTTGACGTAGACAAAGGCCACCGGATGAATTTCGGGCACGGCGCGGTGCTCGACATTGGGCCCGATGATCACGCCGGCCGCGCGGATCGACTGGCCTGGCAGCTCCAGGGTGACGGGCTGGTGTACGCCGATGCACAGCTGAATGGCAACATGGGAGTGGGCAGTGTTCTGATCCGCGCGGCCAATGTAGCCGGCCCATGAATCACCAAAGGTAACGTTGCCATCCCACATGTAAGGTCTTCCTGACTCAGAGGGTGAATTTTCCGTGTGCAGGGTAGGCCTGCGCCGGCCTTGATTCAAGCATCGGGCAGCGGGTTATACCTGCAACGCGGCGCGCATGCCCGCCAATTTGATGCAGGTTTCGTCGTATTCGCTGGCAGGGTCGGAGTGTTCGACGATGCCACAGCCGGCAAATAGACGGGCTTGGTTGTCGTTGAGCAAGGCGCTGCGCAAACCGACGATGAATTCGCCGTTGCCGTGGGCATCCAGCCAGCCTAACGGCGCCGCGTACCAGCCACGGTCAAAGCCCTCGAATTGGCGAATATGCTCCAGCGCCTGGCCGCGTTCATGGCCGCCGACGGCGGGCGTCGGGTGCAGGACTGCGACCATGTCCAGCAAACTGCTCTGCGGGCGCAGTGCGCCTTCGATCAGCGTCGCCAAGTGCTGCACGCGGCTGAGCCGCTTTATGTGCGGCGCAGGGGGAACGTGCAACGGCCGTACCCAGGGCGCCAGGTCACGCTGAATGATCTGCACCACCACGGCATGCTCATGCTGGTTCTTCTGGCAGCCGAGCAGCGTTTGCGCCAGTTGCGCATCCTGCTCCGGGCAGGGATCGCGCCGGGCTGTGCCCGCCAGCGCCAGGGTTTGCAGGTGACCGTTGTGCAGCTTGACCAGGCGCTCTGGGGAGGCGCCGATAAAACACGCGTGGTGGCGTCGAAACGCGAACAAGTACGCCGTGGGGTCATTGATTGCCAGGGCAGCCAAGGTGCGCCCGGGACTGATAGGCCGGGAAAACTCGCTGACCACTTCCCGCGCCAGCACCACCTTGTTCAACGCGGTGTCGCGCAACACGTCCAGGGCATGCGCGACTTTGCTTTCCCAGCAGGCCCGCGGCAGGCTCTGGTCGCGGGTGTGCTGCCGTGCAGCCGTCGGAGGCGCGCCGCTGACGTAGCGATCCATCAGCGTGTTCCACTCCTTCAGTACGTGCTCGCAACAGCAACGTGCCGCATCGCTGGGCGCGACGCGCTGTTGGCACACCAGCCAACAGTCTGCACCGTCGCGCACCAGCAATAGCGTCATCAGCCACAGGGACGCATCGCCAAAACCCTGCCAGGCAGGGCTGGCCTTGACCTGATGATCGAACCGAAAGCCGCCGCACACCGAAGGCGCCAGCGGGCCGTGTATCACCGCGCTTTGCAGCCAGTGTCGCCATTGCGCATCGACCGAGGCAAAACGCTGAGGGCCCGCACTGCTCAGTTCCGCCGCCACCCCCCAGCCGAACAGGCTTTTATCGTCTTCCGGCGCCCGCCAGAACAGGCACTCGGCGCCAGGTTGGTCGACGCTGCCAAACAGTGCCAGCAAGTCCAGCGGGGCGATCCTCATCGAGTAACTGGCCAACACCGGCTCACCTTGTTCGACGGCACGCCGCTGGGCGTGCTCGAACACCTCGGTCATCCCCTCGGCATGGGCGTGCAACTGTGCAAAGGCCTTCATGCCAGCGTTCTCATCGCGCGCCAGTGCAACACTTGCTGGCCGATGTACCAATGGATGATCTGGGCAAACAGGGTTTCGACGAAGTGCGGGTCCAGCCCGGCCTGCTCGGCCCACTCGCGGCGTTGCGGGAGCATCTGGGCAACGCGTTCGGGCGCGGCGATGCTGCTTTCGGTCGGCTTGAAGCGCGCGGCGGCTTTGACGTAAGCCATGCGTTGGCGCATGAGGTCGATGATCTGGTGGTCCAGTGAATCGATGGCGTGACGAATGTCCTGCAGGCCATCACAGGCGTCGGGGGTTTTCATTGACAGGTTTCCTTCAAGGAGGGCGATGGGGTCGACAGCGTCGCGACGATGGCGTCGATGAGTGCCTGGCGCTGTTCGACCAGGTAAAAATGTCCGCCTTGCCAGCGCTGCAGGTGCAGTGGCCGGTGGCTGGCGGCTTGCCAGGCCATGGCTTCATCAAGCTCGATTTCCGGGTCTTGCTCGGGGTAGAACACCCCGATGTGGCTCTTGAGTGGCCGCGGTTGTGCGCAGGTGTAGGTTTCAACGATGCGGTAATCGTTGCGCAAGCCGGGCAGGAACAATTCGCACAGGGCCGGGTTCTCCAGCAACGCATTGGGGCGCTCGGCCAGGCGCCGCACATCGTCCAGCAAGGCCGCGTCGGGGCCCAGGTGCAACTGCCCGCCGCGTTGGCGCTGCGGCGCCGGGTGGGCGGACACGAACAGATGGTCGACGGCGATTGCCCGTTGTTCCAGGCGCGTCGCCACTTCATACGCCACCACCGCGCCCAGGCTATGGCCGAACAACACCAGCGGCCGGTCGGCGTAACACGACAACGCGTGCGCGGCACCGTCGGCGAGGCGCTGCATGTCGGTCAGGCACGGCTCGCTGAAACGGTCTTCGCGGCCCGGGTATTGGATGGCCAAGAGGTCGATGTCGGCGGGCAGGGCGTGGACCCAGTCGCGGAAGAAACTCGCACTGCCCCCGGCATGCGCGAAACACACCCATCGCCAGCGTGGCATGGGCGTGAGTCGATAAGCGCGTACCCAGCGTTTGTCGTGCAGGCTCACGAAGCGGCACTCTGCAGCCAGGCCTGGCGCAGGCGCTCGCGCAGGTCCTTGCGGCTGACTTTGCCCACGCCGGTGTGCGGGAAGTGTGCGACGAACTCGATACGATCCGGCACCTTGAACGCCGCCAGGCCGTGGCCGCGCAGGTAATGCTTGAGTGCGAAGGCCGAGGGCGCCGGGTCACGCGCGACGATAAAGGCACAGGTGGATTCGCCGAGCACAGCATCCGGCATCGCCACCAGTGCGGCGTCGTGTACCTGGGGATGGCCGATCAGCAGGTTTTCCACTTCTTCGGCAGCGACTTTTTCACCGCCGCGGTTGATCTGGTCCTTGTCACGACCTTCGACCACCAGGTAACCGTCGGCGGTGCGCCTGACCCGATCACCGCTGCAATAGAATCCATCGGCGGTGAACGCCCGGGCATTGTGTTCGGGCAGGCGATAGTAGCCGCGAATGGTGTAGGGGCCGCGCACTTGCAGTTCACCCACCTCTCCCTCGGGCACCGGTTGGCCCTGTTCATCGACAATGCGTACTTCGTCATCGGCGCTCAGCGGACGGCCCTGGGTATGCAGCAGCAGATCCGGGCGGTCATCCAGGCGGGTAAAACACAACAACCCCTCGGCCATGCCCAGCACTTGTTGCAAGGTGCAGCCCAGCGTCGGCGTGACCCGTTCTGCCGCGCTGCTGAGCAATTTCGCACCGCCCACTTGCAGCACGCGCAGGCTGGACAGGTCGGCCTGGCGCTGGTCCTGGGCGTCCAGCCAGAGCATCGCCAGCGGCGGCACCAAGGCGGTCACGGTGACCCGCTGCTCGCTGATCAGCGCAAAGCAGGACTCCGGGTCCGAGCGGCGCGTACACACCACGCGCCCACCGGCCAGCAGGGTGCCGATCACACCCGGGCAACACAGGGTGAAGTTATGCGCCATGGGCAACGCGGTGAGGTAAACGGTGCGCGCATCCAGTTCGCAGACTTCGCTGCTGGCGCGCACGTTATAGAGGTATTCGGCGTGCCGCCTCGGGATCAACTTTGGCGTGCCGGTGGTGCCTCCCGACAGCTGGAAACACGCCACGGCGTCGGCGCGACCGGCGTCCCGTTCCAGCGGCGCGCTGTTGTAAAGCTCACTCAACACGGTGAACTCCTGCGCATCGCCGTCGATCACTACGTGGCGCAACAGCGGGTTGGCAGCGGCCAGTCGGCGCGCCATCGAGCGGCAATCAAAGTCCTCTAATTGAGCGCAGCCGATGTAGGCCGAGGCCTGGGCAAACCCACAAAACCCGCCGATCTCATGTTGACGGTGGGCGGGCAGGGCGAGGATCGGCCGGGCGCCCAGGCGGAACAACGCAAAGCACACTTCGATAAACGCAGTGCCGTTGGGCAAGTGCACCACCACATTGTCGCCCTCTGCGATCCCTTGCGCGTGCAAACCGCCAGCCAGGCGCCGACAGCGGTCTGCCAGGCTGCGGTAATTGAGGTGCAAGGGGCCGTCGGTTATCGCGATGGCCGATGGGTTGCGCGCGGCGACCGTATCGAGGGCCTGAGCGAAGGTCTGGTCTTGCCAGTAACCGGCCTGGCGGTAGCGTGCGGCGAACGCGGCAGGCCAGCCGGGCGCGTCGCCAACGCTGTCTGAATCGGGTGCGCAGGTGTGCAATGACATGGAATCCCCTATTTGTAGAAATAATTGGCTACAAACGTCTAAATGAGATCTATTATCATTGTCCTTCGCCGAGCGCTTCTCAACGCCAAGGCTTTCGGACCTGTGACTTTTTCATTAGATGAAATACACAGCGGCTATAAACAGGGAGGTTTACGGTTTAAAAGCCTCCTCCTCATTCAGGTCAGGCCCCGCGTAATGGCCTCAGGATCAAGGGAAAACCCAATGACTATTACGATCATCGCCCCCAGTCGACAAGAGACGCAGGCCGAACCCAAGGGTAACCAACCCGGAACGGTCTACCTGGACCCGCACATGACCCTGGTCACCGGCACGTTGTGGTCAGACAGCGAAAACTGGGTCGAGGACCCGCTGGAGCGCGGCCTCAAGTTGATTCTGGTGCAAAGTGGCGAGCTGTCGTGCCGCATCCCCGGGCACAGCGAGCAGTCGATCAAGGGGCCGAGCCTGTGCACCATCGTCAACGATGGCGAGTTCACCTCGTCGCAGATCTACGGCACCACCACACCACTGCGCTACACCATCGTCCAGCTGGACCTCGAATCCCTCGACCGCCACCTCGGCCTGGCCCCGCGCAAGCTGCTCAGCAGTGGCGGCGGCGACCCGTACATGATGGTGCGCCCGGCTCCGCGCGCGATGCAGGCACTGGCCACGCAAATTGCAACATGCCCGATGCAGGGCCCGAGCCGCTCGTTGTACCTGGGTGGCAAGGCGCTGGAATTGACCGCGTTGAGCGCGCAGTTCCTGCTCGGTGAGCGCGGGCAGCCTGAGCATAAGCTGCGCATCACCTCGTCGGATGTGGAGCGTGTACACGCCGCCCGGGACCGTCTGGTGCGCTCGCTGCTCGAACCGCCCAGCCTGAACGCCCTGGCCAGCCACGTGGGCATGAGCCCGCGCAAACTGACGGCGGGGTTTCGCAAAGTGTTCGGTACCAGCGTGTTCGGCTACCTGCACGAACATCGTCTCAACGAAGCCCACCGCATGCTCAGCGACGAGGAAAGCAATGTGTCTACCGTCGCCTATGGCGTGGGATTCAGCCCGGCGCATTTTTCCATCGCCTTTCGCAAACGCTACGGTGTATCGCCCAGCGAAATCCGTTGATCACGGCACGGTGTCTCTGAATCGAATGAAAAGGCCTGTTTATCTAAAGCCCTGAGCGCTTCCTGAAAAACCGCTTGCGATAGAGTTCCAATTGAGAATGGCTTCCATCTTGGTGAGCCAGGGACTTTATCTAGACGGGTCACAGGAAGCTTTTCATGAGCGAGCTGACAACAGCAGACACCACCGCACTGCGCAGATGGCTGATCGAACACCTTGCCCAGTTGCTGGGCGCTACCGTGGAAGAAATCGACAGCCTGGGCGATGAGGAAAACCTCTTGGGCTGCGGGTTGGATTCCATCCGCCTGATGTACTTGCAGGAGCGCCTGCGCAGCCATGGGTTGCGGGTCGACTTCGCCCAACTCAGCGCCGAACCCAGCCTCGCGGCCTGGCTTGACCTGCTGCATGGCCAGGCGGTGCGGCGTGTGGAGGTGACTGATGTCGCCCCGTTGAGCGCAGCCGACGACAGTTTTGAACTCAGCGCGGTGCAACAGGCGTACTGGCTGGGGCGCGGGCCCGCCGAAGTGCTGGGCAATATCAGTTGCCACGCATGGCTGGAATTCGATTGCCAGGGCATCGATGCGCAACGCCTGGAAGCGGCAGTCAAGTGCGTGCAAGCGCGTCACCCGATGTTGCGGGCCAGTTTCAACGACGGCCGCCAACGCATTCTTGGCGCAACGCAATTGCCGGTTTTCGACCATCAGGATTGGCGCCACCACACTCAAGCGGTTGCGCAAGACGCCTGGCACGCGCTGCGTGAATGGCGATCGCATGAATGCCTGGCCGTGGACGCGGGGCAGGTGTTGCTGGTCGGCCTGGTGCAGTTGCCCGAAGGCCGCGATCGTGTGTGGTTGAGTGTCGACCTGCTGGCCGTCGACGTGGAAAGCCTGCGCCTGTTGATGGCGCAACTGGGCCAGGCCTATCAGGCGCCGGCCGCGCTTGCGCCCGCGCCGGACGTGCAGTTTGCCGACTACCTGGGCCGGCGCCGCCAACGTCGCGCAGAGGCGTATGCGCGAGATCGTGAGCATTGGTGCAAACGCCTTGCGCAGTTGCCGGACGGCCCCGCACTGCCGCTGGCCTGTGCCCCGGAATCGATCCGTGCGCCACGGTTTACCCGCCAGGCTTACGTACTCAGTCACGCAGAAGCCGAACGCCTGCGTCGCCAGGCGACGGCCCATGGCCTGACGTTGCCCAGCGTGTTCGCCACAGCGTTCAACGCGGTGTTGGCACGCTGGAGTGAACAGTCGAGCTTCCTGCTCAATGTGCCGTTGTTCGATCGTCACGATGATCAGCAATCCATCGACCAGGTGATTGCCGACTTCACCACCTTGCTGCTGGTGGCGTGTGAAGATACGCCGCAGTTGCCGTTTGCCGAAGGCGCCCGACGCTACCAGCGCGACTTGCACGCCACCATCGACCACGCGGCGTTTCCCGCGCTGGAAGTGCTGCGTGAGGCACGTCGCCAAGGTCATCCGCGTTCCGCGCCGGTGGTGTTTTCTTGCATCTTGAGCGATTCGGGTTTTGTCCCCGCCAGCTTTCGCGAGGTGTTTGGCGACCTGCACGACATGCTCTCGCAAACCCCGCAAGTGTGGCTCGACCACCAACTGTATCGGCTTGAGGACGGCGTGCTGCTGGCCTGGGACAGCGTTGCCGAACTGTTCCCGCAAGGCGTGCCGCAGGCGATGTTCAGCGCCTATGTCGAGCTGGTGCAGCGTCTCGCCGACAGCGACTGGAACCAGCCGCAACCGGTGTTGTTGCCGCTGGCGCAACAGGCGCGCCGCGACCAGCAGAACAGCCTGCCGGCGTTGGCGCCGGGGCGTGGCCTGCTTGAAGACTTTTTTCGCCAAAGTGCCCGGCAACCCGACGCACTCGCCCTGATCTGCGGCGCGCAACGCTGGACATATAACGATCTGGCCACCCAAGCCCTGCGTATAGCGGCGGGTTTGCTTGAGGCGGGCATGCGTCAGGGCGAGGCGGTGGAGGTCTGCCTGCCGCGTGGGCCTCGCCAGATCGCCGCGGTATTCGGCGTGCTGGCGGCCGGTGGTTGCTATGTGCCGGTGGATACCGCACAGCCGGTTGCGCGGCGCAGCCTGATCGAATCGGCTGCGGGCATCACCCGAGTGATTGCCGATCAGCCGCCGGGCAACGCGCTGCAATGGCTTGACCCGGCGGTGCTTGAGCAGTCCGCGCCATTGGCCGCGCCGAAAACGCTATCGCCGCGCGCCAGCGCGTATGTGATCTACACCTCGGGCTCTACCGGCATTCCCAAAGGTGTTGAAGTCTGCCATGGCGCCGCAATCAACACGATCGATGCGGTGCAGGCCGAACTGCAGGTCACACCGAATGATTGCCTGCTGGCCGTGTCGGCGCTGGATTTCGACTTGTCGGTGTACGACCTGTTTGGCGTGCTGGGGCAGGGCGCTCGCCTGGTGCTGCTGCAACCTGAAGAAACCCGCGATGCGGCGCGTTGGGCGCAACTGATCGCCGAACACCGCGTGAGCCTGTGGAATTCGGCCCCGGCATTGCTGGAAATGGCCCTGGGCGTCGGCGACGATGCCTGTGATTACCGAAGCCTGCGGGCGGTGTTGCTGTCGGGCGACTGGATTGCCCTCGACCTCGCCGCACGCCTGCGGCGCCACGCCACCGCGCAGTGCCGCGTGTACGGCCTGGGCGGCGCCACCGAGGCGGGTATCTGGTCGAACCTGCAAAGCATTGATGAGGTCCCCGACCACTGGCCGTCGATTCCCTATGGCAAGCCTTTGGCCGGCCAGGCGTATCGGGTGGTGGACGCCACCGGGCGCGATGTGCCGGACCAGGTGATCGGGCAACTGTTGATCGGTGGCGCAAGCCTGGCGCGGGGGTATCGCAATGACCCGTTGCTGACCGCACAGCGCTTTCGCAGTGATGAGCACGGGCGTTGGTACCACACCGGCGACCGCGGGCGCTTCTGGGCTGATGGCACCCTTGAGTTTCTCGGGCGCATGGACCAGCAGGTCAAGCTGCGCGGGCAGCGTATCGAACTGGGGGAAATCGAAGCGGCGCTCACCGCCCACCCACGGGTTGAAAGCGCCTGTGCTGCCGTGTTGAACGGCAGCCTCGGCGCGGCCGTGGTGATCAGCCCTGAATCTGCATCGGCGCAGGCGTTGCCGGCCGTCTCGATGCTCGACGACACCTTGGCCGCAGAACACCAGGTCACCGCGCAGCTGTTGCGCCGCCTGCTGCAAGACCCGCCGCCCAGCGCCCTGCTCGACACGTGGCGCGAGTGGCTGGCCGAGCATGTCGAGTCGCTCAGCCTGCACGACGCGTTGGCGCACTTAGGGTGGCGCGAGGCGGATCTGCACCGCATGGTCGGTGCCTTGCAGGTGCTGTTGCGCACCGAAGACGGCGCCTCGCAAGTGTTGTTCGATCCGTTGCTGGCACCGCAGGCCATGGCGTTGAACCTGCCGGCGGGCCGCCAGGTGTTGGACACCCTGAGCCAGGAGCTTCAACAACACAGCGGCACACCGCTGAAAGTCGCGGTGCTGGATGTGCGCGGCGGGCAGTTGCTGGAGCAATGGCTGGACCATGCGAGTTCGCGCGACGTGCAACTGACCTTGTTCGAGAGCAGCCCCGGCCTGCTGGCGGCCAGCGTGGGCAAGCGCCGGCGCGTGGCGAGCCAATTGCTGGTGGAGGGCGTGCTGCCCGCTGAACACTGGTCACAGTACGACGTGGTGATCAGCTTCGCGGCCTTGCACAGTTATGCTCAGCCCGGCGATGGGCTGAATCTGGCGCAGGCACTGCTCAAGCCGCAAGGCCGCCTGTTGCTGGCCGACCTGTTGCGCGACTCGCCGTTGCGGCTGGTCAGCGCGGCGCTGCTGGATGAGCGCGCACCGGTATTGCCTGACGCTGCCGAACTGGCGCACCTGCTCGGCCAGAGCGGTTTTCGCCACCTGGAATGCCTGTGGCAAAACCCCGCGATGCTGCTGTTGAGTGCGCGTGCGGCGGATGAAACCCTGACCGCTGAAAGCCTCGACCAATGGCTGCAACAACGCTTGCCCCAGGCGATGCGGCCCGAACATCTGTGGTCCGTACCGCGCCTGACACTGAATGCCAACGGCAAGATCGACCGCGCGCGCCTGCACGCCAGCCTCAGCGACGCGTTGCAACGCAGGCAACCGGCAAACAACGAAGACGGCGAACTCAGTGCCGAGCTACAGCCCCTGGCAGCGTGCTGGGAGGCCATCCTGGGACGGCCGGTGCGCAGCGCCCAGGCGAGCTTTTTCAGCCTGGGCGGCGACAGCCTGCTGGCGACGCGGCTGCTGGCCAGCGTGCGTGAACAACTGGGTGCCAGCCTGCGCATGAGCGATTTCTACCTGCAGCCGACATTGGCAGGCATGGCCGCGTTGCTGGTGCGCAGCGGCGAAGTGGCTATCGAGGAGGGCGTGTTATGAGCCTGGATGATGTGCTGCACATCTGCCGTGAACGCCAGATCGAACTCTGGGCCACTGACGGCAAGCTGCATTTTCGCGCGCCGCAAGGCGCATTGGATTCAGCCCTGGCGGAGCGTATTCGCGCCCAGCGGCCAGCGCTGTTGGTGCATCTTGCGCCCCAACAATGGCGCGCGCAGCCGGAGCAGGCGCTGCAACCCTTCGCCTTGAGCGCGGTACAGGGCGCCTATGTACTGGGACGCAACCCGGCCTTTGACTATGGCGGCAACGCTTGCCACTTGTATGTCGAATACCCGTGGCCGGCGAACGTCGACACCGGGCACCTTGAACAGGCCTGGAACGCCGTGGTGCAACGTCACCCGATGCTGCGCGCGGTGGTCGATAACCATCAGCAACGTGTGCAAGCCCAGGTGCCATGGCAACAGCTGCCGGTGCATGACCGCCGCGACGCCACGCCCGAGGAATTCGAGGCGCACCTGAACAGCGTGCGCAAGCGCCTGGACCATGCCTGCCATGCGCTCGATCAATGGCCGATCCTGCTGCCCCAACTGAGCGTGGGACGCGAGCAGGCGATCCTGCATTGCTCGGTGGATTTCACCTTGTTCGACTACGCCAGCCTGCAACTGCTGCTGGCAGAACTCACCCAGCGCTACTTGGAACCGACGCGCCACTGGCCGGCGCTGGAAGCGACCTTTCGCGACTACCTCGAGCACGAACAGCAAGCGCGTGGCAGCACCGCCTGGCACGCCGACAAGGCGTGGTGGCTGGCGCGCCTGGACAGCCTGCCCGGGCGTCCGGACCTTCCGCTGAGCGAGCACGCGGGCTTGGGCTCCACGCGTTTCGCCCACCACCATGGCGTGTTGAGCAGCGGGCAATGGAACGCCCTGTGCGCCCTCGCCAGCGCCCAAGGCCTCAGCGCGGCGGGCGTGACGCTGGCCGCGTTTGCGGAGGTGATCGGGCGCTGGAGCCAAAGCCCGGACTTTTGCCTGAACCTCACCGTGCTCAACCGACCGAACCTGCACCCGCAGTTGAACCAGGTCGTGGGAGACTTCACCGCGCTGAGCCTGCTCGCGGTGGACGGCACCGAGGGCGCCAGTTTTGTCCAGCGTGCGCGGTGTATCGGCGCGCAGCTTTTCGATGACCTCGACCACAGCCGCTTCACCGGCGTTGAGGTACTGCGCGAACTGGCCCGTGTGCGAGGGCGTGGCGCCGACCTGATGCCGGTGGTGTTCACCAGTGGCATCGGCAGCGTCGAACGCATGCTCGGCGATGCCGGGCGTGTGTTGCAGCCGCCCAGCTACATGATCAGCCAAACCCCGCAAGTGTGGATTGACTGCCAGGTCAGCGACCAATACGGCGGTTTGCAGATCGGCTGGGATGTCCGCATCGGCGTGTTGCCCGAGGGCATGGCCGCGCAGATGTTCGCAGCCTACGTCGACTTGCTGCAACGCTTGGCCTGCGACCCGCAATTGTGGCAAGCGCGTGGCGATATCGTGCTGCCCGCGCAGCAGGCAAACCCGCCAATCCACGCCAGCGCCCCAGCGCGCAATATCGCCGACGGCTTCGCCCAACAGGCGCTGCGAACTCCGGATGCCCTCGTGATCAGCGACCGCGACGGCCGTTACCGCTATCGTCAGGTCGCCCAGCATGCCGCCGCGGTGCGCAAGGCGCTTGAAGCGCTCGGCGTGCAGCCGGGGGCGCGGGTGGCGGTGATGCTGCCCAAGAGTGCCTGGCAACTGATGGCGGTGCTGGGCATTACCCAGATGGGCGCGGCCTATGTGCCGGTGGACATCCGCCAACCGGCCTTGCGCCGCGAGGCGATCCTGCGCGACGCGGGGATTGCTGCGGTGATTGTCCTGCAAGCCCAGGCATGGCCGGACAGCCTTGAACTTCCGCGCGTCGCCATCGATACGCTTGCCGTCGACCCGCATTGGCCACCCCGTGAGCCGCTGGCGGTAGAGGCCGCGGACCTGGCCTACATCATCTACACCTCAGGCTCCACCGGCACGCCCAAAGGCGTAATGCTCAGCCATGGCGCGGTGGTCAACACCCTCGATGACATCAACCAGCGCTACGCGGTGAACGTCGATGACCGCGTGCTGGGCCTGGCAGAGTTGAGTTTCGACTTGTCGGTGTATGACTTCTTCGGCGCCACGGCGGTCGGTGCGCAGGTGGTGCTGCCCGACCCCGAGCGCGGCGCCGATCCTTCGCATTGGGCGCAATTGATGCAGGAACACGGCATCACCTTGTGGAACTCGGTGCCCGCACAAGGGCAGATGCTGGTGGATTACCTGGAGACCGAGCCCGGCGCAATCCCCGGGCCGCGCTGTGTGCTGTGGTCCGGCGACTGGATTCCCACCACGCTGCCGACCCGCTGGTGGCAACGCTGGCCCGAAAGCCAGTTGTTCAGCCTGGGCGGCGCCACCGAAGCGGCGATCTGGTCGGTGGAGCATCCCATTCGTGCCGAAGATACGGCCTTGCCAAGCATCCCCTACGGCCGGGCCCTCAAGCACCAGACCCTGGAAGTACTCGACGCGCTGGGCCGCCAGTGCCCGGTGGGCGTGCGTGGTGAGATTCATATCGGCGGACTCGGCCTGGCCCTGGGTTATGCCGAAGACCCGCGACGCAGCGCCGAGCGGTTCATCACCCATGCCAGCGGGCGTCGCCTGTACCGCACGGGTGACCAGGGGCGTTACCTGAACGCGGAAGGCTTGATCGAGTTTCTTGGGCGCCAGGATGACCAGGTGAAGATTCGCGGTCACCGCATCGAACTTGCGGAAATCGACGCGGGCTGGCTGGCCCATCCGCAGATCGCCGCGAGTACCACGGTGTTGCTCGGCGAGCGTCACGAACGTTCGCTGTGCAGCTTCGTCACCCTGCACACCAACGCGCCTGCGCCTCACCTGAACACGCAGTTGGGCGAAGTCCTGCGCCAGGCTCGCCACACCCTTGAACACGCGGATTTCGGCCCGCGCGCCGCCATCGAAGCAGCACTGGCTGCGCTGGATCGGGCGGCGGATGTGTCGTTGCTGCACTGGTTGGGCGGCAGTGGCTTGCTGATCCCGGGGCAGTCCGTGGCATTCGACTCGCTGTGCCAGGCCTTGCAACTCGACGCCGGTCAGCATCGCCTGTTGCGGCATTGGCTTACGTTGTTGACCGACAGCGGCTACCTGTGTGCAGACAATGACGGTTGGCGCTGCCAGGTCAGCACGGCTGAACTGAACCAGGACGATGCCTGGGCACAGTTCGCCCGTCTGGCGCCGAGCGGTCTTTGGCCGCTGGAATTGGTCGATTACCTGCGCACCAGCGCGACCCGCCTGGCCGAGCAATTGGACGGGCGCCTGAGCCCGGCAAGCCTGATGTTCCCGCAGGGCTCGGCACATATTGCCGAGGCGATGTACAGCCGTGGCCAGCATGCCCAAGAGCTGCATCGGGCCATGGCCGAGGCGGTTTGCGCGATCGTTGCGCGCCAGAGCCAGCGCCGCTGGCGCATCCTGGAAGTGGGTGCCGGCACCGGTGCCGCCAGTGCGCTGATCATCCCCGCGCTGGCGCCGTTGGTGGCGGACGGGGTGCAGATCGACTATGTGTTTTCCGACGTGTCGAGCTATTTCCTTAACGCTGCGCGCGAACGCTTTGCCGCGTATCCGTGGGTGCGCTTCATGCCGTTCGACATGAACAAACCCGCCTGCGAACAAGGGCTTGCCGCGGGGTCCCTGGACCTGCTGCTCAGCTCCGGCGCATTGAACAACGCCCTGGATACACCGCGCCTGCTCGCCGGGTTACGCCAATTGCTGCAAGCCGATGCCTGGCTGGTGATCCAGGAACTGACCCGCGAACACCGCGAAATCAGCATTAGCCAAAGCCTGATGATGGAGACGCCGCAGGACGTGCGCGCCGCCACCGGGCAGCTGTTCGTGCATACGGACCAGTGGCTGGCGTGGCTGAACAGCGAGGCCGGCGATCAGGCCGAATCGCTGGCGTCGGCCGACAGTGTGCTGCACCTGCTGGGCTACGACCTGTTGGTCGCACGCGTGAAAACCGACCGGCCATTACTGAGCCAGGAGACGTTGCTGGCCTTCATCGCCGAGCGCGTGCCGCGTTATATGGTGCCGGCGCAGGTGCGGATACTCGACCGCTTGCCGGTCACCGCCAATGGCAAGATTGACCGCCGCGCGCTGACCACCCAAGCCGAGCAGCGCCAGCTCGAACCGGCACGCCGTGCGCGCACGGAAGTGGCGGATGAGTTGGTGCAGCGCTTGATCGCGCATTGGGAGCGAGTACTCGATTGCAGTGGGGTGTCGGCGGATCAGGATTTCTTCGGCGCCGGTGGTGACTCGCTGCTGATCGCACAATTGATCGCCGGCTTGCGCGAGCAAGAGCCATTGGCCCGTGCGCAACCCTTCGACCGCCTGTTGCGCTGGGCTCTCAGCCAGCCGACCCCGGAAGGCCTGGCCCAGCGCTTGCGCAGTGAGTCGAGCAGTGAAGCCCCCGCAGTGGTGCCCTCCACGGACCCCCGCCGTGCGCCGCTGGGTGGGCG
>NZ_JAEILC010000107.1:0-24100 GCF_016307435.1 Pseudomonas sp. S4_EA_1b
GTTACGCAGGCGCTCGGCGATCAGGAACAGAATGATCGGCCAGCCCACCAGAAAGCCGATCGAGTAGATCAGCCCGTCGTAGCCGGACGTAAACACCAGCGCGGAAATCCCCAGGAACGAGGCCGCCGACATATAGTCGCCAGCAATTGCCAGACCGTTCTGGAAACCGGTGATCTTGCCGCCCGCCGCGTAGTAGTCGGCCGCCGATTTATTGCGCTTGGAGGCCCAGTAAGTGATGCAAAGGGTTGCACCGACGAAGACGACAAACATCACGATGGCCGAGACGTTCAGCGGTTGCTTGTGCACTTCACCGGTCAATGCGTCGGCCGCCCACAGGGCGGGAGCAAAAAGCGAAGCGCCGAATACTGCCAGTAGACGACGGATCATTGCGCAGCCTCCTTGAGAATCGCATTGTTCAAATCGTCAAATTCGCCATTGGCCCGACGCACATAAATGCCGGTCAAGACGAACGCGGAGACGATCAACCCGACGCCCAGGGGGATGCCCCAGGTAATCGACGAACCAGGGCTGAGCTTGGCCCCCAGCACTTGTGGCCCGTAGGCGATCAATAGGATGAAACCGGAGTAGAGCCCTAGCATGATGGCCGAGAGAATCCAGGCAAACCGCTCCCTTTTTCTCACCAGCTCCTTGAAGCGCGGGCTGTTTTGAATCGATAGGTAAATGCTGTCGTTCATTGTTTTTATCCTCGCAGCACAGCTTTTTTATTATTGGAACGTAGCCACTGTATGCGGCTGTGGCACAGGTTCCAGACGACCTTAGTAGTAGATCGAGTGTAGCGAGGGATTGACGACGCGAATGAAGATTTGCAGGAAACAGAAATTAATGTGGGAGGGGGCTTGNNAACTGACACTCCGCTATCGGGGGCAAGCCCCCTCCCACAGGGGTTGTAACAGGATCTCGGGGGTTATTTACCGGTCCACTCGGCTACGCGCTCAGGGTGTTTGGCAACCCAATCCTTGGCTGCGGCGTCAGGCTTGGCGCCCTCTTGGATAGCGAGCATGACTTCGCCGATTTCGTCCTTGGAGGCCCACTGGAATTTTTTCAGGAAGGCCGCAACTTCCGGCGCCTTGGCTTCCAGGCCTTTGCTGCCGATGCTGTTGACGGTCTCAGCAGCGCCATAAACGCCTTTTGGATCTTCGAGGAAGCGCAGTTTCCACTTGGCGAACATCCAGTGCGGCACCCAACCGGTGACGGCGATGGATTCCTGTTTGTCTTCGGCACGGGTCAGCTCGGCAATCATCGCCGCACCCGAGCTGGCTTGCAGCTTGTAATCGAGGCCGTACTGCTTGATGGCTTCGTCGGTCTTGAGCATTACGCCCGAACCGGCGTCGATACCGACGATTTTGTTCTTGAAGGTGGTGTCAGTCTTGAGGTCTTCGATGGACTTGGCCTTGACGTACTCCGGCACGATCAAGCCAATCTTGGCATCCTTGAAGTTAGGACCGTAGTCGACAACCTTGTCTTTGTTCTTGGCCCAGTATTCACCGTGAGTCACGGGCAACCACGCCGAGAGCATGGCATCGAGCTTGCCGGTTGCTACGCCCTGCCACATGATCCCGGTGGCAACCGCCTGCAGTTTCACGTCATACCCGAGCTTTTCCTTGATCACCTCGGCCGCCACATGGGTGGTGGCTACGCTGTCGGACCAACCGTCCACGTAACCGATGCTCAGGGTTTTGCTGTCGGCGCTGGCCAGTGTAGAGCTCATCGCAACTACCAAAGTGGCAGCTGCGCCCAAGAGTCGTCGCATCTTCATCGTACTTCCCCGAAAGTGCTGCGCTCGGCGGATGCCGAGCGACGTCAACCTGTTGTTGTGTAGTGCACCGCGCCCCTTTCACGCGCATCGATCCAGCGGCTGCGACATCAGTGGAGTGCTGACCCTTGGATCATCGGCCTGCGCCGGCCTTCGACCTGCTCTGTCAGCGACCTCTTACAAGCAGGAAACGACATCACATAGCCAGCAGGGCGCTTAGCTGAACGAGCGTTCAAAAACCCGCCCGAACTTTGCATGTCAAAATCGTGCAACCACCCTTGAGCCACACAATTGCGGGTAAGATGCGCGCCTTTGCTTTCCAGATAAGCCGACCATGACCGCGACTGCCCGCTTCCCTGCCCTGCCCTATGTATTCGCCCTGATCCTTGGCCTGCTGGCCCTTGTCGGCTACTGGTACGGCCTCGGCCGACCGGTGGTGCTGCCGGACGTCGCCAGCGCCAGCCACAAGCTGCAATGTGCGTCCTACACGCCTTTCGACAAAGACCAATCCCCCTTCGACCAGCCGTTCACGCTGCGCCCGGCGCGCATGGACGCCGACCTGGCCTTGCTGGCTACCCGCTTCGAATGCATCCGCACCTACTCCATGACCGGCCTGGAAGGCTTGCCGGCCCTTGCGCGCAAGCACGGTTTGAAGCTGATGATCGGCGCGTGGGTCAGCGCCGACCCGGTAGCCACCGAAAAGGAAGTCGATCTGTTGATCGCCGCGGCCAACGCCAACCCGGATGTGGTCAGCGCTGTGATCGTCGGCAACGAGGCGCTGCTGCGCAAGGAAGTCACCGCCGGGCAACTGGTGAAGCTGATCCAGAAAGTCAAAAGCCAGATCCAGCAACCGGTCACCTACGCCGACGTCTGGGAATTCTGGCTGCAACACCCGGAAATCGCCCCAGCGGTGGATTTTCTGACCATTCACCTGCTGCCCTACTGGGAAGACGATCCGTCCGGCATCGACCAGGCGCTCAAACATGTGGGCGATGTACGACAGACCTTCGGCAACAAGTTCGCGCCCAAAGACGTGCTGATCGGCGAAACCGGCTGGCCCAGCGAAGGCCGCCAGCGCGAGACGGCGGTGCCGAGCCGGGTCAACGAAGCCAAGTTCATGCGCGGCTTCGTCGCAATGGCCGAGGCCAACGGCTGGCACTACAACCTGATTGAAGCCTTTGACCAGCCGTGGAAGCGCGCCAGCGAAGGCGCCGTGGGTGGTTATTGGGGCCTGTTTGATGCCGATCGTCAGGACAAAGGCATCCTCGCCGGCCCAGTGAGCAATGTGCCGTACTGGCCGTTGTGGCTGGGCGTCGGCGGCGTGATCCTGCTGGGCACGTTGGTGCTCGGCGGTCGCGTTCGCAGCCCCCGTGCCGCGCTGGCCCTGCCTTTACTGGGCGCTATCGCGGCATGCTCGATCGGCACCTGGGCCGAGCTGACCCGCCTGACTGCGCGCTTCAACGATGAGTGGGTGTGGGCTGGGCTGCTGCTGGCACTGAACCTGCTGGTGTTGGCCCATGCCGCGCTGGCCCTGAGCGCTCGCGAAGGGTGGCGCGGGCGCATGTTCAATTGGTTGGAACAACGCGCGGGCTGGTTGGTGGCATTCGCCGGCTTCGCGGGCGCGGTCATGATGCTGGCGCTGGTGTTCGATCCGCGCTATCGCAGTTTCCCCAGCGCCGCACTGGTATTGCCGGCGCTGGTGTACCTGGCACGCCCGGTAACCGGCCCACGGCGGGAGATTGCGCTGCTGACCTTCATCATCGGCGCCGGCATTGCGCCGCAGCTATTCCGTGAAGGCTTGCTGAACCAACAGGCGTGGGGTTGGGCAGTGGTCAGCGGGTTGATGGTGGTCGCGTTGTGGCGGTGCTTGCGGGTGCGCAGGGCTTAATACTGCCATCGGGGGCGAGCCCCCTCCCACACTTGATTGGGTTTACACATTTCCAATTGTGAATACCGGCGAATGTGGGAGAGGGCTTGCCCCCGATTGACCCGATCAAACGCCCCGAGGCTGTCTGACCAACCGCAACCCCGCAATCACCACCGCAAACACCGCAAAGGTTGTGTTGTACAACGCCAGCGCCGGCAGCCCGAACACCAGCCCCGCTACCGCGAGGCCCCACCCAGTGCGGCCCGCTACAAAAAATGCGAGCACCGAGGTCACCAGCGCCGCCCAGCCCAGCACTTTGAAATGGATGATCAAGCCCAGGTTCGAGCGCAGCTGGCATTCCCAGCGACTGGCCTCGTCGACGCAAATGCCGACCCACCGGCCGTCCTCCATAAAGCCATAACGCACGGCATAGCTGGCAGCCAGCCAAAGTGGCAAGGCAATAAGCAGCAGAATCAATGGCAAACGACGGGACATGGAGCACTCCGAAAGGCAAAAACGGCGCTCAGCTTAATGCGCCAACGGCCGTTAGCAAGGTGCATACACACAATTAGTGTTCAGCAGGGGCTGGCAAAGTGTATCGTCTGGCTACTATTACCCCGAATCCGACGGTTTTTTACGACTTTTCGCACCGAGTGCTGGCACTTCGGTGGTACGGCGGTGGTCATAGCCTGCGAACTTCATTCAGCACGTTTCCTCTTAGGGATTAAGTCATGCTCCGTTCCTTGCGCTGTGCTGCCTTACTGGGCAGCCTTTTTTTGAGTGCGTCAGCACTGGCCGTCGATATCGACCAAGCCAGCTATGGCTACCCTTTGACCAACCCGTTCGAAGCGACCATCGCCACGACCCCGCCAGACCTTCGGCCTAAGCTGCCGACCGACGACGAAATCAACCAGTCCGACTACACCCTGAATATGCGCCCGGAGCGCGAGTTCAGCCTGCCGGACAATTTCTGGGCGGTGAAGAAACTCACGTACCGTATCGCCAAGCAAGACCGCGCCGCGCCGTTGATCTTCCTGATCGCCGGCACCGGCGCGCGCTATGACAGCAGCCTCAACGAGTACCTAAAAAAGCTGTACTACCAGGCCGGCTACCATGTGGTGCAACTGTCGTCGCCCACCAGCTTCGACTTCATCGCCTCGGCATCGCGCTTCGCCACCCCCGGCATCAGCCAGGAAGACGCCGAGGACATGTACCGCGTAATGCAAGCCGTACGCGCCCAGAACGCCTCGTTGCCGGTCACCGACTTCTACCTCACCGGCTACAGCCTCGGCGCTCTGGATGCGGCGTTCGTGAGCAAACTGGACGAGACCCGTCGCAGCTTCAATTTCAAGAAAGTGCTGCTGCTCAACCCGCCGGTGAACCTCTACACCTCGATCACCAACCTCGACAAATTGGTCCAGACCGAGGTCAAGGGCATCAACAACACCACCACCTTCTATGAACTGGTGTTGAACAAGTTGACCCGCTACTTCCAGCAAAAGGGCTATATCGACCTCAATGACGCCCTGCTCTACGACTTCCAGCAGTCCAAGCAGCACCTGACCAACGAACAGATGGCCATGCTGATCGGCACCTCGTTCCGCTTCTCGGCGGCCGATATCGCCTTCACTTCGGACCTGATCAACCGTCGCGGCCTGATCATCCCGCCGAAATACCCGATCACCGAAGGCACCAGCCTGACGCCGTTCCTCAAGCGCGCGCTGCAATGCGACTTCGATTGCTACCTCACCGAACAAGTAATTCCAATGTGGCGCGCCCGCTCCGACGGCGGCAGCCTGTTGCAACTGGTCGACCAGGTCAGCCTGTACGCGCTCAAGGACTACCTGCACGCCAGCCCGAAAATCGCCGTCATGCACAACGCCGACGACGTGATCCTGGGCCCGGGCGACCTGGGCTTCCTGCGTAAAACCTTCGGCGATCGCTTGACCGTCTACCCCCTGGGCGGCCACTGCGGCAACCTCAATTACCGCGTCAACGCCGACGCCATGCTGGAGTTCTTCCGTGGCTAAATATCTTCTGCTGCTCGCTGCCCTGATGTGCGCGGGCGTGGCCAATGCCGACAACAGCAAGGCTCACGAGCCGACGCAGCTGGGTGATGACGGCTTCAAGCAACCGCTGACCAAGCTTAAATTCAACCCCGGCCTGGACCAGCGCGAGTTCGAGCGCTCCTCGCTCACCGCCCTCAATGTGTATGACCCGCTGGAGTCATGGAACCGTCGCGTGTACCACTTCAACTACCGTTTCGACCAATGGGTGTTCCTGCCCGTGGTCAACGGTTACACCTACGTGACCCCCAGTTTCCTGCGCACCGGCGTGAGTAATTTCTTCAACAACTTGGGCGACGTACCCAACCTGTTGAACAGCCTGCTGCAACTCAAGGGCCACCGTTCCCTGGAAACCACCGGGCGTCTGCTGCTCAACACCACCGTCGGCATCGCTGGGCTGTGGGACCCGGCTACCGCCATGGGCCTGCCGCGCCAGAGCGAAGACTTCGGCCAGACCCTGGGTTTCTATGGCGTGCCTGGCGGCGCATACGTGGTACTGCCGATCTTCGGCCCGTCGAACCTGCGCGACACCGCTGGCTTGCTGGTGGATTACACCGCCGAGTCGCAGATCAACTTCCTCAACGTCTCCGAAGTCAGCTCCAACCACCCGGAAATCTGGGCCCTGCGCGCGGTGGACAAGCGCTACCAGACCAGCTTCCGCTACGGTCAGATGAATTCGCCGTTTGAGTATGAAAAGGTGCGCTACATCTACACCGAATCGCGCAAGTTGCAGATTGCCGAGTAAGTGACGCGCACAAAAAGGCCATTCGATTGAATGGCCTTTTTTTGTGTCCGACCGTGGCTGAAATGACATGGTTTGGAACCTTTCTTACCGATTCGCCACGCAAAGTCCGGTATCACGACCAGACAGGCCTGACAACTATCCGGCCGAGGCTCTATTACCAACCTTGAACTTTGCAGTGGACATTCCCTATGACGTTATCCGTTAACGCCCTCAACACCTTCGCGCCAACCCCCTCCTTCGCACCGGCAACCGCCCCTGAGCCAGCAGCCCACATTGACGTGGGCACCCCACGAGGGGCTTATGGCCGGCCAGCCGGCGATAACCGCAGCGCGCAAGAGATTTTCAAAGACAACCCGATTCTGAAAGATGTGCTCAAACGAGACGGATCTTTCTCAAGCGATTTTCTCAACCAGCTCAAGCAACAGACTGGCGATTGGAGCTCCGCCAACACCAACCCCGAATCACGCGCGAATGCCGCCTATAACCTGGCCGAAGTGGTTAACTACGTCGACGGCCGCGAAGGACTCAAACGGCAGGACGCTTCGCAACAGCACGATCAACACCTGCAGGGGTTTGGCCAATTCGGCAGTGTTTCGGCAGGTTCCGAAGCGCAGCTATTCAAGGCATTCAGCGTAAAGGGTTACGCAGCGTTGAAATAACCTGACTCTGCAGCAAGCGTGTGGTGGGCGCTGAACTCATGCCTTCACGACTCGCCACAGCTTGCTTGCGGTCGACACCAGCGCCAGCACAATCGCCCCGGCAATAATCCCCGCCACCGCATTAAGCAGAGTCGGCATCAACCACGCCACGGCGCCCGTGCTCTGGCTGACCGTCTCGATCCAGTGATGCACCACCGGCACGCCATGGGTCAGGATGCCGCCGCCCACCATGAACATCGCCGCCGTGCCGATCACCGACAGGCTCTTCATCATGTACGGCGCCGCGCGCAGGATGGCGCCACCGACGCTGCGGGCCATCTGGCCGGGTTTCTGGCTCAGCCAAAGGCCCAGGTCGTCCAGCTTGACGATGCCCGCCACCAGCCCATAGACGCCGATGGTCATGACAATCGCAATGCCCGACAGCACGACCACCTGCTGCATCAATGGCGCAGCGGCCACGGTGCCCAGGGTGATCGCAATGATCTCGGCCGAAAGAATGAAGTCGGTACGCACCGCGCCTTTGATCTTGTCCTTTTCAAAGGCCACCAGGTCGGTGGCCGGGTCTGCAACGGCCTTCGTCAGTTGTTCGTGCTCGGCCTGGTCTTCGGCCTTGCTGTGCAGAAATTTATGCGCCAGTTTCTCGAAGCCCTCGAAACACAGAAAAGCACCGCCCAGCATCAACAAAGGGGTGACCGCCCAGGGGACGAAGGCGCTGATCAACAGCGCGGTGGGCACCAGGATCAATTTGTTGATAAACGAGCCCTTGGCCACCGCCCACACCACCGGTATTTCCCGCTCGGCGCGCACACCGGACACCTGCTGGGCATTGAGCGCCAGATCGTCGCCGAGCACGCCGGCGGTTTTCTTCGCGGCCATCTTTGTCATCAGAGCGACATCGTCGAGTACCGTGGCGATATCGTCGATCAACACCAGCAAACTGCTTCCTGCCATGAAACGCACTTCCGTAAGAGAAAAGATGACGCGAGCATAGCGCGGCGCAGGGCATTGCGGACACATTGTTGAGGCTCGCGGATAGCCGGTGCTACCATGCCCGACCGCCTGCACTGGCAAGGAAAACCCTGGTTTATGAGCACCATTCGCGAGCGCAACAAAGAAAAAATCCTGCGGGCGGCCAGCGAGGAGTTTGCCGACAAGGGCTTCGCCGCGACCAAAACCAGCGACATCGCCGCCAAGGCCGGGCTGCCCAAGCCCAACGTCTACTACTACTTCAAATCCAAGGACAACCTCTACCGCGAGGTGCTCGAAAGCATTATCGAGCCGATCCTGGCTGCGTCCACGCCGTTCAACCCTGAGGGTGAGCCGGCGGTGGTGCTGAGCAATTACATCCGCTCGAAAATACGCATCTCCCGCGACCTGCCCTTCGCCTCCAAGGTGTTCGCCAGTGAAATCATGCACGGCGCCCCGCACCTGAGCGCCGAACAGGTCGAGCAGCTCAACGCCCAGGCCAAGCACAATATCGACTGCATCCAGAGCTGGGTGGATCGCGGATTGATCGCGGCAATCGACCCCAACCACCTGATGTTCAGCATCTGGGCCGCGACGCAGACCTATGCCGATTTCGACTGGCAGATTTCCGCGGTGACCGGAAAAGCCAAGCTGGATGAGGCCGATTATGAAGCGGCGGCGCAGACCATTATCCGGTTGGTGCTCAAGGGCTGTGAGCCGGACTGATACACCGCAGAGCCGGTGCCCATCGGGGGCTTGCCCCCGATGAGGCCCTAAAAGTCACCCACTGTTCAAGCCGACACCCCCGCATCCGCCATTAACCCCACCCCCTCGATCGCCGTGATCGCACACTGCTCGTCAATATCCGACGTATCCCCACTAATCCCGATCGCTCCCAGCACCCCACCGTCCTGACCGCGAATCAACACGCCACCCGGCGCCGGCACCACGCTGCCCTGCCCCAGGCTGTTCAGCGCAGCGATAAACGCCGGACGTTGTTGCGCGTCCAGCGCCAGCAGGCGCGAACCCTTGCCCAGCGCAATCGCGCCCCAAGCCTTGCCGATGGCGATCTGCGGGCGCAGCAGGCTGGCGCCGTCTTCGCGTTGCAGGGTGATCAAATGGCCGCCGCTGTCGAGCACTGCGATGGTCAGGGGCGCGGCGCCAATCATACGGCCCGCTGTAAGGGCCTGGCTGGCGAGTTGAGTGGCGGTTTTCAAGGTTAAAGCGCTCATGGTGCCGTCCTTCTTTTGTTATTGGGAAAGCGATGGAGGTCTGATTGATCAGAAGCTCGATCGCACAAATAGAACACAATGACCTACTTTTTTGTATACAATATTTTCCAACATACCCACCACACGTCGAAAAAAGGCGTTCCGCCGAGCATGATCGGTCACGAATAAAATGCGTTGACCTGCACAGCTCGCCGTGAATACACTTTGGACAGACACCACTTGTATACAATTACAAAACGCAAGAGGCACCAAAATCATGAGCAAAATGAGAGCAATCGAAGCCGCCGTCCTGGTGATGCGCCGTGAAGGTGTGGACACTGCCTTCGGTATCCCCGGCGCCGCGATCAACCCGCTGTATTCGGCTTTGCAGAAAGTGGGCGGCATCGATCACGTCCTTGCTCGCCACGTTGAAGGCGCCTCGCACATGGCCGAGGGTTACACCCGCACCAAGGCCGGCAATATCGGTGTGTGCATCGGCACGTCGGGCCCGGCGGGCACCGACATGGTCACCGGCCTCTACAGCGCCTCGGCCGACTCGATCCCGATCCTGTGCATCACCGGCCAAGCGCCCCGTGCCCGCATGCACAAGGAAGATTTTCAGGCCGTGGACATCACCAGCATCGTCAAGCCGGTGACCAAATGGGCGACCACCGTGCTCGAACCCGGCCAGGTGCCCTACGCGTTCCAGAAAGCTTTTTATGAAATGCGCTCCGGCCGCCCCGGCCCAGTATTGATCGACCTGCCGTTCGACGTGCAAATGGCTGAGATCGAGTTCGACATTGACGCTTATCAGCCACTGCCGCTGGCCAAGCCGCTGGCCACTCGCGTACAGGTGGAGAAAGCCCTGGCCCTGCTCGACCAGGCGG
This sequence comes from Pseudomonas sp. S4_EA_1b, assembly GCF_016307435.1. NCBI lineage: Bacteria > Pseudomonadati > Pseudomonadota > Gammaproteobacteria > Pseudomonadales > Pseudomonadaceae > Pseudomonas > Pseudomonas sp. S4_EA_1b. The sequence continues at coordinate 10,176 of NZ_JAEILC010000107.1, forward strand.
AACGCCCGCTGTTAGTCAGCGGCGGCGGCGTGATCAACGCCGACGCCAGCGAGCTGCTGGTGGAGTTCGCCGAACTGACCGGCATTCCGGTGATCCCGACCCTGATGGGTTGGGGCACGATCCCCGACGATCACCCGCTGATGGTGGGCATGGTGGGTCTGCAAACCTCGCACCGTTACGGCAACGCGACCATGCTCAAGTCCGACGTGGTGCTGGGCATCGGTAACCGCTGGGCTAACCGCCACACAGGCTCGGTCGAGGTGTATACCGAAGGCCGTAAATTCATCCACGTGGACATCGAGCCGACGCAGATTGGCCGCGTTTTCACACCGGACCTGGGCATCGTGTCCGACGCCGGCTCTGCCCTGACGATGTTCATTGAAGTGGCCCGCGAATGGAAAGCCGCCGGCAAGCTCAAGGACCGCAGCGCCTGGCTGCATGATTGCCAGCAACGCAAGGCCACCCTGCAGCGCAAGACTCACTTCGATGCGGTGCCGGTCAAGCCGCAACGGGTGTACGAAGAGATGAACCAGGTGTTCGGCAAAGACACCTGCTACGTCAGCACCATCGGCCTGTCGCAGATTGCCGGCGCGCAGTTCCTGCACGTCTACAAGCCGCGCCATTGGATCAATTGCGGCCAGGCCGGCCCGCTGGGCTGGACGATTCCGGCTGCGCTGGGGGTGGTCAAGGCCGACCCGAGCCGCAAAGTAGTGGCGCTGTCCGGCGACTACGACTTCCAGTTCATGATCGAAGAACTGGCGGTGGGCGCGCAGTTCAAACTGCCGTACATCCATGTGGTGGTGAACAATTCCTACCTGGGTCTGATTCGCCAGGCCCAGCGTGGTTTTGAAATGGACTACTGCGTGCAGCTGTCTTTCGACAACCTCAACGCCCCGGAACTCAATGGCTATGGCGTGGACCACGTGGCCGTCGCCGAAGGCCTGGGTTGCAAGGCCCTGCGCGTGTTCGAACCCAGCCAGATCGCGCCGGCCTTGCGCCAGGCCGAGGCCATGATCGAAGAATTCAAGGTGCCGGTGATCGTTGAGATTATTCTGGAGCGGGTGACCAATATTTCCATGGGCACCGAGATCAACGCCGTCAACGAATTCGAAGACCTGGCCCTGGTCGGCAACGATGCGCCGACTGCCATTTCCCTGCTCGATTAAGGAGAACCCTATGCCGCGCTTTGCCGCCAACCTGTCCATGCTGTTCACCGAACAGGACTTTCTCGCTCGCTTCAAAGCGGCCGCCGATGCCGGCTTCCAGGGGGTGGAGTACCTGTTCCCTTACGAGTTCAGCTCTGCCGAGATCAAGGCGCAACTCGACGCCCATGGCCTTACTCAAGTGTTGTTCAACCTGCCGGCCGGTGACTGGGCCAACGGCGAGCGCGGCCTGGCGTGCCATCCGGACCGGGTCGAGGAATTCCGCGCCGGGGTCACGTTGGCCATCGCCTATGCCCAGGTGCTGGGCAATACGCAAATCAACTGCCTGGCCGGTATTCGCCCCGCCGGTGTCGACGACCAACAGCTGGAAGACACCTTCGTCGCCAACCTCAAGTACGCCGCCGACAAACTGAAAGCGGCGGGCATCAAACTGGTGATGGAAGCGATCAACACCCGCGACATCCCGGGCTTCTACCTGAACAACACCGCTCAGGCCCTAGCGATCCGCGAGCGGGTGGGCAGTGACAATCTGTTCCTGCAATACGACATCTACCACATGCAAATCATGGAAGGTGACCTGGCCCGCACCATGGCCGCGCACCTGGGTGAGATCAATCACATCCAACTGGCGGACAACCCTGGGCGCAACGAGCCGGGGACCGGGGAGATCAACTATCGCTTCCTGTTCGAGCACCTGGACCGGATCGGATACACGGGTTGGGTCGGTTGTGAATACAAGCCGTTGACCACCACCGAAGCGGGTCTTGGCTGGCTCAAAACCCTGTGGGCGGAGGCTTGCACCCGATAGCGGCAGCTCAGTCAACACTGTTTTGCCTGGCACACCGTCATCGGGGGCAAGCCCCCTCCCACATAACAAGAGGATTTCATCATGGCTAAAATCGGCTTTATCGGCACCGGCATCATGGGCCAACCCATGGCCGCCAACCTGCAAAAAGCAGGTCATCAACTGTTCCTCTCCGAGCACCACGGCAAGGCCCCGCAAGCACTGATCGACGCAGGCGCCGTGGCGCTGGCCAGCCCGCAGCAAGTGGCTCAGGAGGCCGAGTTCATCATTGTCATGGTGCCGGACACTCCGCAGGTCGAGGACGTGCTGTTCCGTACCGACGGCGTGGCCGCCGGGCTGTCGCCGAACAAGGTGGTGATCGACATGAGTTCGATCTCGCCCACCGCCACCAAGTCCTTTGCCGCCAAGATCAACGAGCACGGCGCGCAGTACCTCGATGCGCCGGTGTCCGGCGGTGAAGTCGGCGCCAAGGCCGGTACTTTGAGCATCATGATCGGTGGCGAGCCACAGACCTTTGAGCGCGCCCTGCCGCTGTTCCAAGCCATGGGCAAAAACATCACGTTGGTGGGCGGTAATGGCGATGGCCAGACCGCCAAGGTCGCCAATCAGATCATTGTGGCGCTGAACATCCAGGCGGTGGCCGAAGCGTTGCTGTTCGCCGCCAAAAACGGGGCCGACCCAGCCAAGGTGCGCGAAGCGCTGATGGGCGGTTTTGCCTCGTCGAAAATCCTCGAAGTACACGGCGAACGCATGATCAAGGGCACCTTCGATCCGGGCTTCCGCATCAACCTGCACCAGAAGGATTTGAACCTGGCCCTGGCCGGTGCCAAAGAACTGGGGATCAACCTGCCGAACACTGCCGGTACTCAGCAGGTGTTCAGCACCTGTAATGCGCTGGGGGGCGGGAATTGGGACCATTCGGCGCTGATCAAGGGCTTGGAGCATATGGCGAATTTCTCGATTCGCGATCAGTAATGCCTTGATCAAATGTGAGAGGGGGCTTGCTCCCGATAGCATGTCTTCTGTAGCTGATAGACCGCTATCGGGGGCAAGCCCCCTCCCACAGGTGGCTCCATTTCAAAGTAGGCCCCATTTCAAAGTAGGGCCTATTCCAAAGTAGGGCCTATTCCTAGGCCAAGGCTGAAATAGCTGCACGTCTAATAACAAAAATATCCGGGAGCCCGCTTATGTCGGTCGATCCGCAACACCTGCTTCGCGAGCTGTTTGCCACAGCCATCGACGCCGCCCACCCCCGGCAAGTCCTTGAACCCTATCTGCCCGCCGACCGTAGCGGCCGCGTGATCGTGATCGGTGCCGGCAAGGCGGCCGCCGCCATGGCGCTCGTGGTCGAAAACTGCTGGCAAGGCGAAGTCACCGGCCTGGTGGTCACCCGCTATGGCCACGGGGCTCCTTGCAAGAAAATCGAAGTGGTCGAAGCCGCGCACCCGGTGCCCGATGCCGCCGGCCTGGCGGTAGCCCAGCGCGTGCTGGCGTTGATCAGCAACCTCAGCGAAAACGATCGTGTGATCTTCCTGCTCTCCGGCGGCGGCTCAGCCTTGCTGGCTCTGCCCGCCGAAGGCATCAGCCTGGCCGACAAACAGGCCATCAACAAAGCCCTGCTCAAGTCCGGCGCGACCATCGGCGAGATGAACTGCGTGCGCAAGCACCTCTCGGCGATCAAGGGCGGGCGTCTGGCCAAGGCCGCGTGGCCGGCCACGGTGTACACCTACGCGATTTCCGATGTGCCGGGCGACCAGGCCACGGTGATCGCCTCCGGCCCCACCGTCGGCGACCCGAGCACGTCGCAACAGGCGCTGGCGATCCTCAAGCGCTACCGCATCGACGCGCCCGCCTCGGTGCGCAGCTGGTTGCAGAACCCGGCGTCGGAAACCGTCAAGCCCGGCGACCCGGTGCTTGCCCGCAGCCATTTCCAATTGATCGCCCGCCCGCAGCAATCCCTTGAAGCGGTGGCGGTGAAAGTGCGCCAGGCCGGTTTCAGCCCGCTGATCCTCGGCGATCTGGAAGGCGAAGCGCGGGACGTGGCCAAGGTGCATGCCGGTATCGCCCGGCAGATCGTGCAGCAAGGCCAGCCGCTGGCGGCGCCGTGCGTGATCCTGTCCGGCGGCGAAACCACAGTGACCGTACGCGGCGACGGCCGTGGCGGGCGCAACGCAGAGTTCCTGCTGAGCCTCACCGATAGCCTCAAGGGCCTGCCCGGCGTGTACGCGCTGGCCGGTGACACCGACGGCATCGACGGCTCCGAAGACAACGCCGGCGCGATCATGACCCCGTGCAGTTACGCGCGCGCCGAAGCCCTCGGCCTGTCGGCCAGCGACGAGTTGGATAACAACAACGGCTACGGCTATTTCGCCGCCCTCGACGGGTTGATCGTCACCGAGCCCACGCGCACCAACGTCAACGACTTCCGCGCCATCCTGATCCTTGAGACTGCCCACCATGACGCCTGACAAAAAGGTCAAAATCCTCGCCACCCTGGGCCCGGCCATCGACGGTATCGATGACATCCGCGAGCTGGTGGAGGCCGGAGTGAATATCTTCCGCCTCAACTTCAGCCACGGCGAGCATGCCGATCACGCCCAGCGCTACCAGTGGATCCGTCAGGTGGAGCGCCAGCTCAACTATCCGTTGGGCATCCTCATGGACCTGCAAGGGCCGAAGCTGCGGGTCGGGCGTTTTGCCGACGGCTGCGTGCAACTGGTGCGCGGCCAGGCGCTGCGCCTGGACTTGGATGAAACCCCGGGGAATGAGCGCCGGGTCAACCTGCCCCACCCGGAAATTATCGCGGCCCTGGAACCGGGCATGGACCTGCTGCTCGACGACGGCAAACTGCGCCTGCGGGTGGTCAGCAAACACAAGGATGCCATCGACACCACGGTGCTGAACGGCGGCGAATTGTCCGACCGCAAAGGTGTGAACGTCCCACAAGCGCTGTTGGAACTGAGCCCCCTCACCGCCAAGGATCGCCGCGACCTGAGCTTCGGCCTGGAGCTGGGTGTGGACTGGGTGGCGCTGTCGTTCGTGCAGCGCCCGGAAGATATCCGTGAGGCCCGCGAGCTGATCGGTGATCGGGCGTTCTTGATGGCCAAGATCGAGAAGCCCTCGGCCGTGCAGCACCTGCGGGAAATCGCCCATCTGAGCGATGCGATCATGGTGGCCCGGGGTGACTTGGGGGTGGAGGTGCCGGCCGAGAGCGTGCCGCAGATCCAGAAAACCATCATTCGCATCTGCCGCGAGTTGGGCAAACCGGTGGTGGTGGCCACGCAGATGCTCGAATCCATGCGTTTCTCCCCGGCGCCGACCCGCGCCGAAGTCACCGATGTGGCCAACGCCGTGGCCGAAGGCGCGGATGCGGTGATGCTGTCGGCGGAAACCGCGTCGGGCGACTACCCGTTGGAAGCCGTGCAGATGATGAGCAAGATCATCCGCCAAGTGGAAAACGGCCCGGACTACCAGACGCAACTGGAGGTCAACCGGCCCAAAGCGGAAGCCACGGTATCGGGCGCCATCAGCTGCGCGATCCGCCGCATCAGCAACATCCTGCCGGTGGCGGTGCTGGTGAACTACAGCGAGTCCGGCAGCTCCACCCTGCGCGCGGCGCGGGAACGACCGGTGGCGCCGATCCTCAACCTGACGCCGAACCTGTCCACCGCGCGGCGCTTGAGCGTGGCATGGGGCGTGCATTCGGTGGTCAACGATCGGCTGCGTCAGGTCGATGAGGTGTGTTCGACGGCGCTGGAGATTGCCCAGGCCCAGGGTATGGCAGAGCGTGGGGATACGTTGGTGATTACTGCCGGGGTGCCGTTCGGGCAGCCGGGGTCGACCAACTCGCTGCGCATAGAGGTGTTGATCTAGCGTCTGTAGCGGCCCCATCGGGGGCAAGCCCCCTCCCACATTGGACTGCATTCACAGCTATGACTTTGTGAACCCAATCAAGTGTGGGAGGAGGCTTGCCCCCAATGGGTTTCACCCCAGCCCAACTGAATACCCACCATGCACAACCCAACCTGCCCCGACTGGGCCGAAGCGTTGCTCAACGGCTTCAGCCAGATTTTCCTGCAACGCCATCCTCTGTGCGGCCTGCTCTGCCTGCTGGCGATCCTGATCAGTGCCCCGGCGTTGTTCGGCGGTGCGTTACTCGGTGGCGTCGCCGGTTTGCTCACGGCCCAGCGCCGCGGCTATCCCAAAGCCGAGCGCCAGGCCGGTTTGTATAGCTACAACGGCGTGCTGCTGGGGTTGTTGATCAGCCAGCACTTGCCGTGGTCGGCGTTGCTGCCGCCATTGATCCTGGCGAGCGGCGGCGTCAGCGCTATGCTCACGCGGCAATGGTTGAAACACGCCAGCCAAACCGATGACTTGCCGGCCTACACCGCGCCTTTTGTCGGTCTAGGTTGGCTGCTGCTGGGCCGCGCGACGCCCGGCGAGGCGGCCACGCTCAGCGCCGACGCCTTCGGCCTGTTCAGCGCGCCTTTCACCGGCCTGGCCCAGGTCATGTTGCTGGATCAGCCATTGGCCGGCGGCCTGATTGCATTGGGCCTGTGGCTGGCCAATCGGCGCGCCGTGTTGTGGGCGTTCATCGGTGCCGGCAGCGGCGCATTGTTCGCCCTGGGGTTGGGTGAAACCACACACGCCCTGCTCGGCCTGCACAGCTACAACCCAGCGCTGGCAGCCCTGGCGTTGAGCCAGATCAGTCGTCGGGCCTGGCTGCCCCTGGCCGGTATCCTGCTGGCGATCCTGCTGACGCCAGGCTTCGCCGCCCTGCACCTGCCGGTACTGACCGCGCCGTTTATCCTCGCGTGCTGGCTGGTGCTCGCCAGCCGCAGGATGCTTCGGAAACCGCGCATGGACAGCCCCTTCGAATCCCCCTAGGCTTGCTCGAAAATCGACTCGGGCAGGATTTATGGACAGCAACAACGATTGGCGTCAGCGTCTCTACGTCATGGTTTTCCAAAGCGACACCGTGGCGGGGCGGCGGTTTGACGGGATCTTGCTGCTGATCATTCTGGCCAGCCTGGTGATCGTGATGCTCGACAGCATCGACCAAGTGCACCAGAACTACGCCGACGTGCTGGCCTATATCGAATGGGGCTTCACCCTGATCTTCGCCATCGAGTACGGCTTGCGCCTGTACTGCTCGCCCAAGCCGTTGCGCTATGCGTTCAGCTTTTATGGGTTGGTGGATTTGCTGGCCATCGTGCCTGGCATCCTTGCTTTGTATTACAGCGATGCGCAGTACCTGCTGATCATCCGCATCATCCGTATGTTGCGGATATTCCGTGTGCTCAAGCTCAGTCCCTACCTCAAGCAAGCCAATTACCTGATGTCGGCGCTGCGCGGCAGCAAGCAGAAGATCGTGGTGTTCCTGGTCAGCGTGTGCACCCTGGTGACCGTGTTCGGCACCCTGATGTATGTGATCGAAGGCCCAGAACATGGGTTTACCAGCATTCCCAAGGGCATCTACTGGGCCATCGTGACCCTGACCACTGTCGGCTTTGGCGATATCGTGCCCAAGACCCCACTGGGTCAGGTGATTTCGTCGCTGGTGATGATCACCGGTTACTCAATCATCGCCGTGCCCACCGGGATTTTCACCGCCGAACTGGCCAGTGCCATGCGCGGCGAACAGCTGCAGACCGACTGCCCGGTGTGCCAGAAAAACACCCACGAACCCAATGCGGCATTCTGTTCGCGCTGTGGCAGCAATCTGTTTAAGAAAGTGGAATAAGTAAAGTTCTTTTTAATCTTTAAGCGACTATGCGGCCCCGGCTATAGTCGCTGGCATTGTGCCTGTCCCCTCTTCTCGAACAACAAGGAATGAGCAGTGAAAAAACTCCTTAGCGCCTCCCTCCTGGCCGCCGGAATTGCCCTGGCGAGTGCAGTGCAAGCCGCCCCCGTTACGCTGCTTAACGTGTCCTACGATGTGATGCGCGATTTCTACAAGGACTACAACGCGGCGTTCCAGAAACACTGGGACGCCGAGCACCCAGACGACAAGCTGACCTTGCAGATGTCCTTTGGCGGTTCAAGCAAACAGGCACGCTCGGTGATCGACGGCCTACCGGCTGACGTGATCACCATGAACATGGCCACCGACATCAATGCCCTGGCCGACAACGGCAAACTGGTGCCGGACAACTGGGTCACGCGCTTGCCGAACAACAGCGCGCCGTTCACCTCGGCCACGGTGTTTATCGTGCGCAAAGGCAACCCCAAAGCCCTGAAAGATTGGCCCGACCTGCTCAAGGACGGCGTGCAGGTGATCGTGCCCAACCCGAAAACCTCGGGCAACGGCCGCTACACCTACCTGTCGGCCTGGGGCTATGTACTCAAGAACGGCGGGAACGAAGAGAAAGCCAAGAGCTTTGTGGGCAAGCTGTTCAAACAAGCTCCCGTGCTGGACACCGGCGGCCGCGCCGCCACCACCACGTTCATGACCAACCAGATCGGCGATGTGCTGGTGACCTTTGAAAACGAAGCGGAAATGATCGCCCGCGAATTCGGCCGCGATCAGTTCGAAGTGATCTACCCAAGCGTATCCGCCGAAGCCGAGCCGCCGGTGTCGGTGGTGGACAAAGTGGTCGAGAAAAAAGGCACCCGCGCCGCCGCCGAGGACTATCTGAAGTACCTGTGGTCGCCGCAAGGCCAGGAAATCGCCGCGAACAACTACCTGCGCCCACGTGATCCGGCGGTGCTGGCCAAGTACACCGACCGCTTCCCCAAAGTCGATTTCCTGTCGGTGGAAAAAACCTTCGGTGACTGGCGCACGGTACAGAAAACCCACTTCAATGACGGCGGCATTTTTGACCAGATCTACTCCGGTCAATAACTAAACAAACGCACTAAAACTGTGGGAGGGGGCTTGCTGTGGTGAGCGGGCTTGCCCCCATCACCATAGCAAACCCACTCCCGCAGAGTTATTTCAGCCTTTGAGACTTGTGTAGCCCCCTACCACATTGGTTTTGCGCGCGGGGCTGGGTAGATGTTTCTGAATGTATCATCAGCCGACATAAGTACTATCATTCCAAGCGGCCTACTCGTCGCTGAGCCTTGCATTTACCCTCGGAGGCCATCTTCCTTCGCTTTTATGAGAACACCATGAACGCTACCCCACACCCAACGAGCACCATGACCCGAGGCATGGTGATGCTGTTTGCGTTTTGCTGCGGCGCCATCGTCGCCAATATCTACTATGCGCAGCCGATCATCGAACTGATCGCGCCGGATATTGGCCTTACCCCCGCCATGGCCAGCCTGATTGTGTCCCTTACGCAAATCGGCTACGCCTTGGGCCTGTTCTTTTTGGTGCCCCTGGGAGACTTGCTGGAAAACCGCAAATTGATGATCGCCACCACTGTGGTGGCCATTGCCAGCCTGCTGGGCGCGGCGGTTACCGAGCAACCGAACCTGTTCTTGCTGGTGTCGCTGTTGATCGGCTTCAGCTCGGTGTCGGTGCAGATCCTGATTCCCCTGGCCGCGCACCTGGCGCCCGCTGAATCCCGTGGTCGGGTGGTCGGCAGCATCATGGGCGGGCTGCTGTTGGGCATTTTGTTGGCGCGGCCGGTGTCCAGTGTGGTCGCCGATCACTTTGGCTGGCGCGCAATGTTTATGGCCGCAGCGGCGTTGATGGTGTTTATCAGCGTGGTGCTGATTCTGACCATCCCCAAACGCCAACCCGATCACAGCGCCAGCTATGGCCAACTGCTGCGCTCGCTGGGCACCTTGTTGCGTGAACAACCGCTGTTGCGCCAACGCGCCTTTTACCAGGGTTGCCTGTTCGCCACCTTCAGTTTGTTCTGGACCGCGGCCCCGCTGGAGTTGGTGCGCAACCATGGCTTGAGCCAGACCCAGATCGCGATTTTCGCGCTGGTCGGCGCCATCGGCGCCATCGCCGCGCCCATCGCCGGGCGCCTGGCCGATGCCGGTCACACCCATCGCGCATCGTTGCTGGCAATGCTGTTCGCAGCGCTGAGCTTCCTGCCGGCCTTGGTGCATCCGCTGTACAGCGTGATCGGCCTGGCGGTCACCGGTGTGGTTTTGGACTTCTGCGTGCAGATGAACATGGTCCTCGGCCAGCGGGCCATTTACGCGCTGGACGCCAACAGCCGCAGCCGCCTGAACGCGCTGTATATGACCAGCATCTTTATCGGCGGCGCCTTCGGCTCGGCGATTGCCAGCAGCGTGTACGAACACGGCGGGTGGCTGGCGGTGATGCTGGTGGGCAGCGCGTTTCCACTGGTGGCGCTGCTTCGGTTTCTCAGTGCGTCACGTCAGGCCCCGGCACGGGCTGCGGCCTGACGCGCAGCGGCTGACCCAGATTAAGATGCGCTGGCCAAGGGCGCCCGATGACTGAAGAAAGCTTTGCATCCATTGCACCAACAGCCCTTGAACTACGCCCGTTGCCCATTAGCCGGGATACATCCGCTCAAACTACCGATGCCCTGCCGGCGTTCATGCACAGGCTGAATGCCCTTGCTCCAGGCAACACAGCAAACGCTCCACGGTATGTTGCAGCGGGCCGGAGTTATCCAGCAGCAAAAGCCCCGCGCCGTCACCGGCCAGCATCTGCGCCGTGAACCGGGCATTACGCGCCAGGCGCTTTTCAATATCCGCCAGTGTTTCCCGCCCCCGCGCCACCAGACGTTCGCGTAACACCGCCTGATCCACGGTCAGCAATAACACCAGCAACGTTGGATAGCGCTCGCGGGTCAGCGCCAGGTGCGCGCGCGAACCATTGACCAGCACGTCCTCGCCCGCCGCCAGCCAGTCGTCGATCACCTTTGGAATGCCATAACACAATCCATTGGCCTGCCAGCTCAGCGCAAACGCCCCTTGCGCCTCCATTACGGCGAACTGTTCGGGGCTCACACCCTGCGCCGCCTCGCCCACCGCTTCCGCCGAGCGGGTAATCACGCGACGCACAATGCGGCAACCGCGCTCGGCCAGACGCGCACGCGCGGCCTCCAACAGGCTGTCCTTGCCCGAACCCGATGGGCCGATGAGATAGATCAACCTGCCTGCCATTGAAACAGCCTCTGCGTATATCTCCAGCCGTATTGAGCGGCTGGCAGCACCTGGGAAATTGTCGCGGGACAGTATAGAGGGTGCACAGAGACTCAAAGCAACGTATCAGTGTGAGGTGAGGTAGATACCTTGGGCCTCAAGCAATCGGATCCGCTGATAATCCGCAGCGATCACTGCTGGATCAGCATGTACCAGGTACACCGTACCTGGCTGGCTGAATACATCTTGCGTCGCGCTCAGGGGTTGTCCCTCCTCAACGTAGAACACCGCCTCAAAGAATGACGCCAGCTTGAGCAGTTCCTCCACAAACCGCGCCTTGTGGAAGTAGCCTTCAGTGCGATTGATCAGGCACACATTGTAAGTACGCTGCAGGCGCTGATAATCGAAGTCCCTGGCCAGCAACTGCGCGAATGCCTCGGGTTCGGTGATGGACAACACCACCGCCTCGATCTGCCCCAGCCCGGTGGTCTGACGGGATACGCCAGGACGAAGAATGCCATCGGTACGCGCGGCGATTTCCACCAGTTTCGGCCCTTCGTCGGTGAACATGACTTCCGCGTGGCTAGGGCCGTTGCGGATGCCAAGGCACTGCACCACGGCGCGGGTGTATTCCACCAACGGCAAGTAGAGTGGCGAGTCTGGCCCGATCAGTTCATCGATGTCATAAAGAATGCCGCCTCTCGGAGCGCGCTGTTTTTGATAGCGCACCACCTCGGTGACCAGTTGCTGGCCATCGACGGAAACCATGTTCACCACATACTCCAGGCCGGCCAGATACTCCTGAATCAACACCTGCGTATTGCGGCCGTTCAACCGGTTCACCGTGCCCAGCAGCGTTTGCACCGCCGCCTCGCAGGCCGGCAAATCCTCGCAGATAAACACCCCATCTGCCCCCGCGCTGTCGAGCGGCTTGACCACCACAGGAAAACGCCCGTGGGCGTTGATCCAAGCATGTGCAAGGGCCCAACTGCCGGCCACGCACTGTCGTGCTACGGGCAGTTGCGCCTGGGCGACCGTTTCGATCATGGCGAACTTGTTTCGACGGGCATGGGTGTTGTCGAAGTCATTGCGATACGGTAACTGAAGGCGCTCGTTCAACTGATCGGCGAGCAGCACACCGGTTTCGGCACCGGCGATGATGAACTGGGGCGCGAAATGCTCAACGCTGGCGAGCGTTACCTCAATATGGGTATTTGTGATCGTTTGGTCATACAGTGTTGGATCAAAACCTCTGTAATAATAACTGTCCAGACTGCCCGAGGAGGCCACGTGCATCAACACACACCCTTCCTCTTTCAATCGCTTCACGACAAATTTCCCGGATGAGAACCCATCAACGACGGCGATTCTGATCATAGTCTCTCTCTCCTCAATTCATATAAGGTCCGCCCCAAAAGCAAAAAAACGATGATACTTACGGCCAAGACACTGGCAACGGAAAACTCTATACGAGCATCAAAGTACTGAAGCAAAAGAACAAATACCGGGAGAGTCAATAGCACAAGCGACACATGGATGGGGGTGAGATAATAGATAGTTTTCTGGATCAGGTATATCGGTAGTAAATGACCCACCCCCACTAGAATTATCATGGGAATTAAAAGTTCTCTATCCAATGTAATACTCCCCCCTATTATTGAAACAACGAGAACGCAAAAACCAACCATCGCGATATTCCTAACGGCAAGAATTTCAAAAATAGACCAGTGCCGAGCAAACATTTGCTTTGAAAAAACTGTGTATATGACCGTTCCGAGCGCGCACAGCACCACACTGGCTATGCCCAACAACCGTTGCGCCGATGTTGTCGTAGCGATTCCACTATTCCCGGAAAAGGAATTGAAAAGCATGATTCCGACCGAAATTAGCACCAGGCAGGACACAAGTGCATCTGCGAAAGCAACCCTAGCGCTGCGCCTGTCAAAGAAAGAGATAAGTAAAGTTAGCGCTGGGCCGCAGGCTACAGCTGCCACTCCCACCACTGCTGGCTCAAGATACCGCAGGGCATAAAACAAACCACCCCAATTGAACAGCACAGCAAGATTAATAACAACGACCATTCCCCACTGCTCGCGCACTTTCGTAAAAAATGATCTCGAGTTACTCCAAAGCGCGCATACAACAAAAAAAGCTGTCGATACAATAAAACAATAAAAAACGACTAAAATCGTACTAACAGCTTGTGTCACAAAAGCAACATACACATCGAACGCCGCACTAATCAGACAAAATAAAAGCCCAAATAAAAAACCTTTACCCAGCATAATTTACACCACCAAGCAATTTAAAAATCCTCCCTAATTATACTCACACCCTTCTCATGAACGGATATCTTCATAAGCGTCTTTACAGAGACGCCCGTACTTCTATGAACATTATCAAAGCCATGATTCCCAACTTTTTCAACAGCACATAGAGCATCAACCAGCTCCGCCCCGCAGGCCCTTACAGCCTCTACTAATGCAATTACAGCCCCACCAGTACTTAATGTATCGTCAATAATAGCTACCCTATCGCCCGCTTTGATTCCATTGAGATACATCTTTCCTTGAAAGTACTCAGAGCTAATATCAACCACTTGCTCATTAGCATCTCCAAGATTATACGAATACCACCTTGCCATAGCCAACGGAATGCCTGTCAACAAGGAGATAGCAGTAGCCAATGCAGCACCTTTATCTTCCTCCGTTACAATTTTTGTGACACTTAAATCCATTAGCTTTATAATTCCATGAGCCACTTCCATTAGAACCGCAGGCCGTAGCGCAGGTATTTGATCAGTAAACTCATTCACTGTCGTTAAAGATTTTCCAGAGCTCACAACTTTTGCATTTCTATAAACCTCTTCGAGCAACATCATTGCACCTCGCTGTATTCCGGATAGTTCCCATCCCATCGACTTTTGTATTTCCAAGAGC
>NZ_JAEILC010000108.1:0-58579 GCF_016307435.1 Pseudomonas sp. S4_EA_1b
CCCCCGCCCTATTGGCCGCCTTGCAGCATGTGTTGGCCGCCTTCGTCGGTATCATCACTCCGCCGCTGATCATCGGCTCCACCCTCGGCCTTACCGCGCATTTGCCCTACCTGATCAGCATGGCGTTGATGGTTTCCGGTGTGGGCACCTTCATCCAAGCGCGTAGGCCGTTTGGTATCGGCGCCGGAATGATCTGCCTGCAAGGCACCAGCTTTGCGTTTCTCGGCGCGGTGCTGTCAGCCGGTTTTCTGGTCAAGCAACGCGGCGGCAGCCCGGAAGACATCATGGCGATGATCTTCGGCGTGTGCTTTTTCGGCGCGGCCGTGCAGATCGTCCTCAGCCGCTTCATCGGGCAGTTGCGCCGGGTAATTACGCCGCTGGTCACCGGCATCGTGATAACACTGATCGGCATCAGCCTGATCAAAGTCGGCATTACCGACCTGGGCGGCGGTTTCAACGCCGCCGATTTCGGCGCTCCGACCAACCTGGCATTGGGGCTGTTCGTGGTGCTAACGATCATTCTGCTCAATCGCTCGAACACACCGTGGGTGCGGCTTTCGGCGATTATCATCGGCCTGGCCCTGGGCAGTCTGGCGGCCTGGTTCAGCGGCAAACTGGTGCCTCAGGCCTTGCCGGACTTGCCTCTGGTCAGCTTGCCGATACCGTTTCGGTTTGGTTTCAACTTCGACTGGAGCGCTTTCCTGCCGATTGCGCTGATCTATCTGATCAGCAGCATCGAAACTGTCGGCGACCTGACTGCCAATTGCATGATCGCCCGCCAACCCATCAGTGGCCCTTCCTATATAAGCCGGCTCAAAGGCGGCGTGCTGGGTGACGGGGTGAGCTGCATGATCGCCGCCACCTTCAGTGCGTTCCCCAACACTACCTTCGCGCAGAACAACGGGGTGATCCAACTCACCGGCGTCGCCAGCCGTTACGTCGGCTTATATATCGGCGTGGTGCTGTTCTGCCTCGGTTTGTTTCCGCTGATTGGGGCCGTGCTGCAGCAAATCCCCAAGCCGGTATTGGGCGGCGCGACCCTGGTGATGTTCGGCAGTGTCGCCGCCGCCGGGGTGCGCATCCTCGCGCAGGCGCCACTGGACCGGCGCAGCATGCTGATCATCGCAACTTCGTTCGGCGTCGGCCTGGGGATCGCTGCCCAGCCAAACCTGCTACACCTGATGCCCGCGCTGATACAGAATCTGTTCGATTCCGCCATCACCAGCGGCGGCCTGACCGCGATTGTGTTGTGCGTGCTATTGCCGGAGGCCAAAACCCCCGGCACCGCCGTAAACCACGCAACCGAAAGCGACACGCTGGAGCCGCTTTGACGGTTTTATTGCATCGGGACTTGTCTGGGGCTTGAGGGTGGGTTATCTGTGCACACGTCGTCTCTATCGATCAGCACGGTAATCTCCATGAGCCTCGAAGTTCCTGCCCACAGCCACCACGCCGGTAAGCCCGCCAGCCGCATCCGGCAAAAGAACGAACAAGCGATTCTCCAGGCTGCTGAGGATGAGTTCGCGCGCCATGGCTACAAGGGCACCAGCATGAACACCATTGCTGCCAGCGCCGGGCTGCCCAAGGCCAACTTGCACTACTACTTCACCAATAAACTGGGCCTGTATATCGCGGTGCTCAGCAATATCCTTGAGCTATGGGACAGCACCTTCAACACGCTGACCGCCGAGGACGATCCCGCCGAGGCCCTGACCCGCTACATCCGCACCAAGATGGAGTTCTCACGGCGCCAGCCCCAGGCCTCGCGGATCTTCGCCATGGAGATCATCAGCGGCGGCGAATGCCTCACAGAATATTTCAGCCAGGACTACCGCGCCTGGTTCAGCGGGCGTGCGGCGGTGTTCCAGGCCTGGATCGACGCCGGCAAAATGGACCCCGTGGACCCCGTGCACCTGATCTTCCTGCTGTGGGGCAGCACCCAGCACTACGCCGATTTCGCTACCCAGATCTGCCGCGTCACCGGGCGTACGCGCCTGACCAAACAAGACATGGAAGACGCCGGCACCAACCTGATCCATATCATTCTCAAAGGCTGCGGCATCAAGCCGGCCCTCTAGACGAAGCAACCTATGCCTTTCACGCTCACCGGCCCTTGCGAGTTTCGTGAAGAGATACGCAAAAGCCGCTTTATCACCCTCGCTGTGCCGATCACCAGCCCACAGGACGCCCAGGCGTTTTTTCAGGAGCACAGCGTTCTCGATGCCACGCACAACTGCTGGGCCTGGAAATTGGGCGATCAATACCGCAGCAACGACGACGGCGAACCCGGCGGCACGGCCGGGCGACCGATCCTGGCCGCCATCGAGGCCCAAGGTTTTGACCAGGTCGCCGTGCTGGTCATCCGCTGGTACGGCGGTATCCAACTGGGCACCGGTGGGCTTGCCCGTGCCTATGGCGGTGGCGCGAATAAATGCTTACAAAACGCCGAGCGCATCGAGCTGATCAGCCGCGTGCCGTTGCGTTGTGCGTGCGGCTTCTCCGAATTGAACCTGGTCAAACTGCGCGTGGCCGAATTGGGCGGGCTGGTGGTGGAAGAAACCTTCACCGCCAATGGTGTCGAATTGCATCTGGCCCTGGGGGAAGCGCAGATCGAAACCCTGCAAACCCAGCTCCCAGACTTGAGCCGTGGCCGCATCCTCCTGCAACGCTGAAACTGCTACTGTTGTGCGCTGAATCTCCCTGAACCGCGATTTCAAAGGAAGCCTTTCATGTCTACGCCAAAAACCGCACTGATCATCGGCGCCTCCCGCGGGCTGGGTCTTGGCCTGGTCAAGCAACTGCTCCAGGACGGCTGGGACGTGACCGCCACCGTGCGCGATCCGAGCAAAGCCGATGCGCTGAAAGCCGTTGGCCCGGTACAGATCGAGAAACTCGACATGGACGATCAACAAGCCGTGATCGCCCTGAACCAGCGCCTCAAAGAGCGCACCTTCGATCTGCTGTTCATCAATGCCGGCGTCAAAGGCCCGGACAATCAGGAACCCGGCCACGCCACCCTGGCCGAAGTCGGCCAGCTGTTCTTCACCAACGCCGTGGCGCCGATCAACCTGGCCCAGCGTTTTGTCGGGCAGATCCGCAAAGACAGCGGTGTGTTGGCGTTCATGAGTTCGGTGCTGGGCAGCGTCACCATTCCCGACGGCTCGGAGATGGCGCTGTACAAAGCCAGTAAGGCTGCGCTCAATTCCATGACCAACAGCTTTATCACCCAATTGGGCGACCACCGGCTAACGGTGCTGTCGATGCACCCGGGCTGGGTCAAAACCGACATGGGCGGCGAAAACGCCCATATTGATGTCGATACCAGCGTGCGTGGCCTGGTGGATCAAGTGAATGCCTTCGCCGGCAAAGGTGGCCATCATTTCGTGGACTACAAAGGCGCCACTATCGCCTGGTAAGTACACACGAAAAAAATGTGGGAGGGGCTTATCCCTCCCACACAAATCAATCCGCTTTCCTACAAACCGAACTCCACGTACTCTAGCCCCTCGCCCCCACCGGCGACCCTGGATCAGCAGACAGGGCAACACTGAGCTGGCAAACCTGAACCCATCATTCAGAGGAGCCGGCCAATGCCTGCGACCCGTATCTGGTTAAAAAACCCCCTCGCGATTTTCACTGCCAATGGCCTCGATGCCCGTGGCGGCCTGGTGCTGCAAAACGGTGTGATCGCCGAAGTGCTATCGGCTGGCCAAGTCCCTGCGCAACCTTGCGAACAGGTCTTCGATGCCCGTGAACATGTGGTCCTGCCGGGCCTGATCAACACACACCATCACTTCTACCAGACCCTCACCCGTGCCTGGGCGCCGGTAGTCAATCAGCCGTTGTTTCCGTGGCTGAAAACCCTTTACCCGGTATGGGCGCGGCTGACCCCGGAAAAACTCGCCCTGGCCAGTAAAGTGGCATTGGCCGAGCTGTTGCTGTCCGGCTGCACCACTGCGGCCGACCATCACTACTTGTTCCCCGACGGCCTGGAACACGCCATCGATGTGCAAGTGGACAGCGTGCGCGAACTGGGCATGCGCGCCATGCTCACCCGCGGCTCCATGAGCTTGGGCGAAGCCGATGGCGGCCTGCCACCGCAGCAAACCGTGCAACAAGGCCAAGTGATCCTGGACGACAGCCAACGCCTGATCCGCGCCTACCACCAGCGCGGCGACGGCGCGCAGATCCAGATCGCCCTGGCACCCTGCTCGCCGTTTTCAGTCACGCCGGAAATCATGCGCGCCAGTGCCGAATTGGCCACTCAACTCGATGTGCGCCTGCACACCCATCTGGCCGAAACCCTCGACGAAGAAAACTTCTGCCTGCAGCGCTTCGGCCTGCGCACGGTGGACTACCTCGACAGCGTCGGCTGGCTCGGCCAGCGCACCTGGCTGGCCCACGGCATTCACTTCAACCCGGATGAAATCGCGCGCCTGGGCGAGGCCGGTACCGGTATCTGTCACTGCCCAAGCTCCAATATGCGCTTGGCTTCGGGCATCTGCCCGACCCTGGACCTGATCGCCGCCGGCGCGCCAATCGGCCTGGGTGTGGACGGCTCGGCCTCCAACGACGCGTCGAACATGATCCTCGAAGCGCGCCAGGCCCTGTATATCCAGCGCTTGCGTTATGGCGCGCAGCACATCACCCCCGAAGGCGTGCTCGGCTGGGCCACTAAAGGCTCGGCGCATTTGTTGGGGCGTACGGATATAGGCGAGTTGGCCGTTGGCAAACAAGCCGACCTGGCGCTGTTCAAGCTGGATGAGCTGCGCTTTTCCGGCAGCCATGATCCGATCTCGGCGCTGCTGCTGTGCGGCGCGGACCGAGCGGATCGGGTGATGGTCGGCGGGCAGTGGCGAGTCATCGACGGGCAGGTGGAAGGCCTGGATCTGAAAGGCTTGATTGCCGATCACAGCCAGGCGGCGCGGGCGTTGATCGCCGGGAGCTGATCCCGGCGTCCTCACCCACCTTACGCTGCTGCGCTTACAGGCCCAGCAGCGACAACATGATAAACGTCGCAAACAGCACAAAGTGGGTCATCCCTTCGATGGCGTTTGTTTCGCCATCGTTGAGGTTGATCGCGCTGACGATCAGCGTGATAAACACCATCACGGTTTGCACGGGGGTCATTGCCATCTGGAACGGCTGGCCGGTGTAGAGCGCCATGGCCTCCATTACCGGCACGGTCAGGATCACTGTTGACAACGAAGCACCCAACGCGATGTTGACCACCGACTGCATACGGTTGGCCAACGCGGCGCGCAATGCCGTCAGAATTTCCGGCGCCGCCGAAATCGCCGCCACCACAATCGCCGTCACTACCGGCGGCGCGCCCGTGCCTTCCAGGCCAAGGTCGAGAGTCTTGGACATGACCTCTGCCAACGCACCAATCACCACCACACCGAACACCAAAGTGCCAATGGAAAACGCCAGGCTGACCGGCGGCGCTTCCGCGTCTGCCGGCAACTGCTTACGGCGTTTTTCCGGGTAGCTGTAACTGAAGAAGTAACTGTGCGGCCCCACCTGCATCCTCAGGAACAAGGTGTACAGCACCACCATCGCGCCGATGGTGAAGGCCGAGTAAATTTTCCAATCGCCTCTGGGGATAAATTCCGGCACCACCATCGACACGCCCATGGCGGTGAGGATCATCACGCTGTAGGTCCGCGCCGAATCGTCGTTGTAGGACTGTTCGCCATGCTTGATCCCGCCCATCAGCGCAGCGAGGCCAAGGATGCCGTTGATGTCGAGCATCACCGCCGAGTAAATGGTGTCGCGCACCAGGGTCGGTGAAGGTTCGTTACTCATCATGATCGCCAGGATCACCACCTCCACCAGCACGGCCGCGAGGGTCAGGATCATAGTGCCGTAGGGGTCGCCGACTTTTTCCGCCAGTTGCTCGGCGTGGTGGGCTACACGCATCGACGCCATCACGATAAACGCGATCAGCGCCAGCCCTGCGAGCAGCGCCACCATTTGCCCGCTGTGCAGCATCCAATGCTCCAACGGATAGGCGGCGATGGCGGCAATCAGCGCCAGCAGCATAAATTTTTCTTGCTTGAGGGATGTGAGCATTCCGGGCCTTTTAATGCGGCAAATCAGTCATTGATGGGGTACAGACTGCGCCACGCCGCTAACGTTTCGTTACACCTTAGTTCACGTCGCCCTTGCGCGAATAAAACGAATACTCTCCTGCTGGTCAGGTTTTGCCGATTATTTCAGCCATGGCCTGTAGAATGCGGCGATTGCACCTGATGAGAATTTAGACATGTACGATTGGCTCAACGCCCTGCCCAAGGCCGAACTGCACCTGCACCTGGAGGGTTCGCTGGAGCCTGAGCTGCTGTTTGCCCTGGCCGAGCGCAATAAAATCGCGCTGCCGTGGAACGACG
Source organism: Pseudomonas sp. S4_EA_1b (assembly GCF_016307435.1). Classification (NCBI taxonomy): domain Bacteria; kingdom Pseudomonadati; phylum Pseudomonadota; class Gammaproteobacteria; order Pseudomonadales; family Pseudomonadaceae; genus Pseudomonas; species Pseudomonas sp. S4_EA_1b. Next base: position 6,393 of record NZ_JAEILC010000108.1, read on the forward strand.
TCGACACCCTGCGCAAGGCCTACGCCTTCAATAACCTGCAAGAATTTCTCGACCTGTACTACCAGGGCGCCGATGTGCTGCGCACCTCCCAGGATTTTTACGACCTTACCTGGGCCTACCTGCTGCGCTGTAAAGCCCAGAACGTGATCCACACCGAGCCGTTCTTCGATCCGCAAACCCACACCGATCGTGGCATCCCGTTCGAGGTGGTGCTGAACGGCATCGCCGCCGCGCTCAAAGATGGCGAGCAGCAATTGGGCATCACCAGCGGTTTGATCCTCAGCTTCCTGCGCCACCTGAGTGAAGCAGAAGCCGAGAAAACCCTGGACCAGGCCCTGCCGTTCCGCGATGCGTTCGTGGCCGTTGGCCTGGACAGCTCGGAAATGGGCCACCCGCCAAGCAAGTTCCAGCGCGTGTTCGATCGCGCACGGCATGAAGGCTTCCTCACCGTGGCACACGCCGGCGAAGAAGGCCCACCGGAATACATCTGGGAAGCCCTCGACCTGCTGAAAATCCAGCGTATCGACCACGGCGTGCGCGCCATCGAAGACGAGCGCCTGATGCAGCGCATCATCGACGAGCAAATTCCGCTCACCGTGTGCCCGTTGTCCAACACCAAGCTCTGCGTGTTCGACGACATGGCCCAGCACAACATCCTCGACATGCTTGAGCGGGGCGTGAAGGTGACGGTGAATTCGGATGACCCGGCGTACCTCGGCGGTTATGTCACCGAAAACTTCTATGCGCTGTATGAATCACTGGGCATGACCCAGGACCAGGCCAAACGCCTGGCCCAGAACAGCCTGGATGCGCGCTTGATCAAGCCGTAACGAAAGAAGGGAGGGTGCTTGCACCCTCCCTTCTTTTGCGCAGCGGTTTTCAGGCTTCGGCCAACTCTTCCAACGTTTTGCCCTTGGTTTCCATCCCAAATACCCACACCACCAGCGCCGCCACCGCAAAACATAGCGCGCCCAAGGCAAATACTCCGCCCTGCCCGGTCACCGGAAACACCAGCCCGGTCACCAACGGCCCCAGCAACGAACCGACCCGGCCAATCGCCGAGGCAAACCCGGACCCGGTCGCCCGCGCCGACGTGGGGTACAACTCCGGCGTGTAGGTGTAGAGCACCGCCCACATGCCAAACAAAAAGAACTGCATCAACAGCCCCGTGGTGATCAGCAAGCCGACATTGCCGCCAAACACCGCACTCTGCCCATACAGAAACGCCATCAAGCCGCCACCGAGCAATGTCACCACACACACCGGTTTACGCCCCCAGCGCTCGACCAACCAGGCCGCCATCAAAAAGCCGGGGATCCCGCCCAGGGAAATGATCACCGTGTAGTACACCGATTGGGTCACCGCGAAACCGGACTGCTGCAACAGCGCGCTCAGCCACGAGGTCAGCCCGTAGAAACCGAGCAGGGCAAAGAACCAGACGCTCCAGATCATCAGCGTGCGCTGGCGATACTGCGCGGACCACAATTGCTGAAATGCCGAAAAGAAATTCCCCGGCACGCTCTGCACCCGTGGCAGGCGAATCGGTTCCGGCAAGTCGGTGCGGCCCAGGGAGGTACGCACTTTGTTCTCGATCCCAATCAGCACCTTGTCCGCTGCGTCATGGCGGCCGGCCTGTTCCAGCCAGCGCGGCGATTCGGGGATGAAAAAACGGATTGCCAACACAAACACCGCCGGCACCGCCAACACCAGGAAGATGTCACGCCAGCCGATCACCGGCAGCAGGAAATACGACAGCACCCCCGCCGCCACAAAGCCCAGCGGCCAGAAACCATCCATCAACGCGATATAGCGCCCGCGCGCCTTGGCCGGGATCAGCTCGGACAGCATCGATTGCGCAATCGGAAACTCCATGCCCATGCCGATCCCCAGCAGGATACGAAACAGCGTCAATGTCTCCACGGTCTGCGCCGTGGAACACAGATAGCTGGCCAAGCCCCACAGCACGATGCTCCACTGAAACACCGGCTTACGCCCGAAGCGATCGGCGAGCATCCCGGACAACGACGCCCCCACCACCATGCCGAAAAAACTCGAACTGGCGAGCAAACCCGCCTGGGCGGTGCTCAGCCCGAACTCGGTTTTGATCGAGCCCAACAGGAAGGTCATCATCGCCAGATCCATGGAGTCGAAAAAAAACGCCAAGGCAATGATGATAAAAATCACTCGGTGGTAACCGCTGATGGGTAACCGTTCGAGGCGTTCCGCTGCACTAAAACCTTGCATACCCATGCCACACCCCCAGTAAGAAAAGCCCGAGGACGAGTGTGCGGCATGCTTTTTCCAGATTTTTGCTGGATGCGACCTGATTAAAACTCTCAACGACGCCACGACTATTCAGGCGCAGCCAGGCGGTCGATTTCCTGCTGCCCGATCTCACTGACCTGTAGCGCCTGGGAATCATTGATCAGGCTGACCCAGTTCGATTGCAGAAACAATTGCAGCAACCCCGCCCCCAGCGCACCGCCCAAGTGCGGATGCTGCTGGCTCCAGTCGAAACAATCGCAGGTCAGCGGCGAGCTTAGTGCCTGGGTGAAAATGCCCAAGTTCGCCAGTTGCTGGGCCCCCTTGACGGTGACATCGGTGCGTTGTTCATAACGCTCGATCCACCTCGCCTCCATCATGCGCTCGTACAGCCCCGCCGCCAGCTCGCCGCCGAGATGGCCGTGACACAGTCGCGCCCGACGCAGTGACGGCGGCGCCAACAGCGTCGGTTCCGGCGAACAGGGCGCGGCACGGGCGGCACTGGCCAGGGTGGTACTGGCCAACGCATCGATGGCGAGGCTGACATCGGCGGCGGCCACCCGAAACAGACGCTTGCCACGCCGCGCCTCGGCCCGTAGCAAGCCACTGCCGGTGAGCCGCGCCAAATGCGCATTGGCCGACGCTGGCGAGAGCCCGGTCAACCTGGCGAGTTCTTCTGAAGTTTTAGCGGAGCCGTCCATCAAGACCCAGAGCATGGCGGCGCGTTTCGGCTCGGCGAGCAAGCCGGCGATCTGACTGATACAAGGTGCTGCTTCCATCGGTTCACTCCCTGTTAAATCACTTTTCTGCTGCGGTTGGCGCCAAAGTATAGGTGCGCCATGGGCCGGTTCCGCGGCGTCTGACAGCGCGAATAGGGACAGAACATGAGTGAAATTTCTGGCTGTGGTGGAGGCTATTGCCCAGCCCCTGCTGGCTCCGGCATTTGCGCGGTCAAGTTCGCACAACGGGTGACCAGCATGTCCCGCAGCAAGTTGACGGGTTTGCTCAATTGCGCCCGGTGGGCACACAGCAGATTGAGCGGTGTGGGCTCGCCGCGCAGCTCTGGGAGGATCAAGCGCAGGCGCCCGGCGAGCACGTCGGTGCTCACATCCAGCCAGGATTTGTAGGCAATGCCCACCCCGGCCACCGCCCAGCGCCGCACCACATCGGCGTCGTCGCTGAAACGGTCGCCGCTGACCGTCAGACTGATGTCGCGCTTACCGTCGCGAAACGCCCAATGGTCATGCACGCGGCTACCGAGCATGTACAACAGGCAATTGTGCTGAGCCAGTTGTTCCAGGTGACGGGGCTCGCCGTGACGCGCCAAATAACTGGGGGCGGCGCACAACACACGCACGTTGCTCGGCGCCACGGGCAGCGCCACCAGGCTGGAGTCCTCGGGTTCGCCGTAGCGCAGGGCGATATCCACCGGTTGGCGAAACAGGTCGGCGATTCGATCACCCAACAACAGGCGCACGTTGAGCTGCGGATGTTCACGCTGGAACTCATCCAGCCAGGGCAGTAATTGGTTACGGCCAAAGTCCGACGGTGCCGAGAGTTGCAGCACGCCGCTGACATGGTCCTGACCGCTGGCCAGCAAGCGCCGCCCCTCATCCAAGGAACCCAACGCAGCACGGGCATACTCTAGGAACCCTTCACCCTCGGCGGTCAAGCGCAGGCTGCGGGTGGAGCGCGCCAGCAAACGCGCGCCCAACTGCTGCTCAATGCGCTTGAGCGCCGCACTGGCCACCGCCGGCGACAGGTCCATCACCCGCGCCGCTGCCGACAGGCTGCCCAAGTCCGCCGCACGTACAAACAATTGCAAATCATCGAAGCGCAGCATTATCAAAATTCCGTTGAAACAGCCCTCTGTTTTAGCCGCTTTTATGATGGCGGGAAATAGCCAATCATCTGCCCACCCCGTGTTTAACGTGCCAGGAGTCGCTTATGTCCGCTGCCTTTAACGTGATCGCCACGCTGATCGCCAAACCTGGCCAACAGGCCGCCCTGGAAACCCTGCTGCGCAGTCTGCTTGAACCCACACGCCGTGAAGACGGCTGCGAGCAGTACGATCTGCATCAGGACCAGCAACACCCCGGGACCTTCTACATGCTCGAACGTTGGCGCGACGACGCAGCCCTGGCCGCCCACGACCAGAGTGCGCATATCCAGCACTTCCGCGCCGAGGCGGCGCAGGTACTCGAACATTTCGAACTCAAACGCCTGAATTTTCTCGCCTGATCACCGCTATTTTCCGGAGCCTCCATGAAAGCCATTGCCTACTACGCGTCACTGCCCATCAACGATCCCCTGTCCCTGCAAGACATCGAATTGCCGGCCCCCGTCGCCGGCCCCCGCGACCTGCTGGTAGAAGTCAAAGCCATCTCGGTCAACCCGGTGGACACCAAAGTGCGCCAGAACGTCGCCCCCGAACACGGCGCTGCCAAGGTGCTGGGCTGGGACGTCGCCGGGGTGGTCAAGGCGGTCGGCAGCGACGTGACCCTCTTCAAAGCTGGCGACAAGGTGTTCTACGCCGGCTCCCTGACCCGCCCGGGCGGCAACAGCGAACTGCACACGGTGGACGAACGCATCGTCGGGCATATGCCCAAGAGCCTGAACTTTGCCGAAGCCGCCGCGCTGCCGCTGACCGCTATCACGGCCTGGGAACTGCTGTTCGAGCGCCTGCAGATTCGCGAGGGCAAGGAAGATGAAGGCCAGAGCCTGCTGATCGTCGGCGCCGCCGGCGGTGTGGGTTCGATCCTCACCCAACTGGCCCGGCAACTGACGGCATTGATGGTGATCGGCACCGCGTCGCGCCCGGAAACCCAGGCATGGGCCAAAGCACTGGGCGCCCATCGGGTGATCGACCACAGCCAGCCGCTGAGCCAAGCCTTGCAACAGGCCGGCGAAGCGCAAGTGACCCATGTCGCCAGCCTGACCCAGACCGAGCACCACCTGGATCAGTTGGTCGAAGCGCTGCAACCTCAGGGCAAGCTCGCGCTGATCGACGACCCCAAGGCACTGGACGTCAGCAAGCTCAAGCGCAAGAGCCTGTCGCTGCATTGGGAGTTTATGTACACCCGCTCGATGTTCGAGACGCCGGACATGATCGAACAACACCACCTGCTCAATCGCGTGGCTGAACTGATCGACGCCGGCACGCTGGAAACCACCGTGGGCGAGCACTTCGGTGCGATCAACGCGGCCAATCTGCGTCGGGCTCACGCGTTGCTGGAGAGCGGCAAGGCCAAAGGCAAGATCGTGTTGGAAGGTTTCTGAAACAGGTCTGTAGGCGTCGTCTGTTACTCGTGTGAGTGATGGACGACGCCGCTAGTCAGACAGTTGACCTTTGTCATATTTGCGAGCGCATTCGGGTTTATATTGGCCGCCTTTGCCACGATTCTTTTACGTGAGGAAGTCAGCAATGAAGATCCTGATAAAAGCGTTAGCAAAATCTCAATGGGAGGTCCGTCTGGACCAGAGAACCATTACCTTCCGCAGTGAAGCCGAGGCCCGCGCCTTTGCCGAGACCCTGCAAGCGCGCATTCAGGCGCCGCACAATTTCCGGGTCAACCAGCAGCGCGCCGCCGCTGGCTGACCCCCTCGGTCAGCCCTGCGCCTGCACGGCCCTGGCCCGTTGCAGGCGCAAGGTCGACATGGCCACTGTCACCGCCAATAGCCCGCACAAGCTGATGACCATCGCCATCGGCATCGCTGTGCCATCGTGCAACGCCCCCACCAACGACGCCGCCCCCGCCGCCACGCCGAACTGAATACAACCGAGCAATGCCGAAGCACTACCGGCCCGCGCGCCCTGGCCTGCCATAGCACAGGCCGAGGTGTTAGGCAGGATGCAACCCAGGCTGGCGATACAGATAAACAGCGGTATCAGCAGAGGCCACAGCGCTTGGGTGCGCAGCGCGGCCACTCCCAGCAGCGTCAGCGCCGCCGCCACGTACACCCACACTGTGCGCGACAGCAAAAATGCCGGGCCACGTCTGGCTAACAGCCGGGCATTGAGCTGGGCCACCAGGATAAAACCGGCGGCGTTGGAGCCGAACACCCAGCCGTAATGCTCGGCGGGCACGCCGTAGAGTTTGATAAATACGAAAGGAGAACCGGCGATGTAGGCAAACATTCCGGCAATCGACAGCGCGCCGGTGAGGGCATAGCCGAGGTAGACCCGGTCCGACAGCAACCCCAGATAACGCCGCAGCGAGCCGGACAACGGTTGGCGCGGTTGATGGGCCGGGAAAGTTTCCGGCAACCCTACCGCCACGGCGACTGCCGCCATCACGCTAAAGATCGACAACGCCAGGAAGATCGACTGCCAGCCCCACAACCCCACCATCAAGCCACCGGCCAGCGGCGCGAGGATCGGCGCCAAGCCGGTCACCAGCATCAGTTGGGAGAACACTTTGGCCGAGCCCACGGCATCGCATTTGTCGCTGACCACCGCGCGGGAAATCACCATGCCCGCGCAGCCACCCAGGGCTTGTACAAAGCGCGCGCCGATCAGCCACTCCAGGGACGGCGCAAAGGCACAGGCGAAGGAGGCCAAGGTAAACAGGGTAACGCCGCTGAGCAGCGGCCCGCGCCGACCGAAACGGTCTGCCAGGGGGCCGTAGATCAATTGGCCGATAGCCAGGCCAGCGAAATACACCGCCAACGTCAGCTGGATATGTTTTTCATCGGTGGCAAACGCGGTGGCCATCGCCGGAAAACCCGGCAAGTAAAAATCGATCGCCAGTGGAGCGAAGGCGCTCAGGGCACCCAGGATCAGAATTATGCGAAGGTTCATCAGGCACCCAAGTGAGTCGGCAGCCCGACAGTCTAGCCGTGCTTGGGTGCCTTGAACATTACGATAGCTCGCTAACTATTAAATTTCAGACGACGCTGTAGCCTTCCTCCTTGATCAGCCCTGCAATCGCTTCACGGCTCAGTTGGCTCTGCACGCTGACCTGCTTCGCCGCCAGGTCCACCTTCACTTCGGCTGTCGGGTCCTGGCTCTGTACCGCTTGGGTCACCGCTTTGACGCAATGGCCGCAGGTCATTCCTTCCACAGTGAATACTTGCATGACATGACTCCTTTGATGAGGTTGGACCCAGTCTCGACCTTGCCACGATGGCAAGGTCAAGTTCCTGAGAAATCGGCCGGGCTGGTATTCGGCGGCCACGTCGGCCAAGCTTCAACTTTCTCAAGCTGTGAACCACGGAGTACTCGCCATGCGCTGGTCGTTTTTTGGCCTTGTGGGCCTGATGAGCTTGTCTGCCGCCGCGCCCCAGGCCCTGGCCGCAGAAGACTATGCGGTGCTGATCATTTCCCGGGAACGCCTGGAAGTGCCGACCAATTGCGAGATTGGCCTGTACCTCAACGACCAGTTGGCCGGCCGGCTGTTCCAAGAGCAGTCCACCTCGTTCAACTTGCCGGCGGGTAATCTGTCGTTGCGCCTCAAGTTGCTGCCGGGCCAGGCGCCGGGCTGCTTGCCGGGTCTGCTGGCACCGCCGGCGCAGAACATCACGTTGAAGGCCGGAGACGTACGCAAACTGCGGATCGCCCAAGGCCCGGACGGCATGTACCTCAAGCCTGCGGCATTGGAATACTGAAGGCGCTTGACCTTACCCACAGGACAAGGTTGATCCTAGGGGCCACTTCTCTTGGAGGATTGCCCCATGAATGGAACCACCACCTTTGACCTGCCCATCGGCGGTATGACCTGCGCCAGTTGCGCCGGGCGTGTCGAGCGCGCGCTGGGCAAGGTGCCGGGGGTGCAGAGCGTCAGCGTCAACCTGGCCAATGAACGTGCCCACGTCGAAGTCCTCGGCCAGATGGACCCCAGCGTGCTGATCGCCGCCGTCGACAAGGCCGGTTACAGCGCCAGCCTGCCGCAGACCGAAACCCGCACCGCCGCCGATCAAGCCCAGCGCCTGCACCGCGAGCGCTGGGCCTTGCTGTTGGCCATCGTGCTGGCGCTGCCCCTGGTGCTGCCGATGCTGGTGCAGCCGTTCGGCCTGCATTGGATGCTACCGGCCTGGGTGCAATTCGCCCTGGCCACCCCGGTGCAATTTATCCTCGGCGCACGCTTTTACGTGGCCGCCTGGAAAGCCGTGCGCGCCGGAGCGGGCAATATGGATTTGCTGGTGGCCATCGGCACCAGTGCCGGTTACGGCCTGAGCCTGTACGAATGGCTCAACGCCCCCGCTGGCAGCATGCCGCACCTGTATTTCGAAGCCTCCGCAGTGGTGATTGCCCTGATCCTGCTGGGCAAATACCTGGAAAGCCGCGCCAAGCGCCAGACCGCCAGCGCCATCCGCGCCCTGGAAGCCCTGCGCCCCGAGCGCGCCACCCGCGTGCGCGATGGCCATGAACAAGAGGTGGCGATCAACGCCCTGTCCCTCAACGACGTGGTCAGCGTCAAACCCGGCGAACGCTTCCCGGTGGACGGTGAAGTGATCGAAGGCCAGAGCCATGCCGACGAAGCCCTTATCAGCGGCGAGAGCTTGCCCGTGCCGAAACAACCGGGCGATAAGGTCACCGGCGGCGCCATCAACGGTGAAGGCCGCCTGTTGGTGCGCACCACCGCGCTGGGCGCCGAGAGCGTCCTGGCGCGGATCATCCGTTTGGTAGAAGACGCCCAGGCCGCCAAGGCGCCGATCCAGAAACTGGTGGATAAAGTCAGCCAGGTGTTTGTGCCGACCGTGCTGGTGCTGGCGCTGATCACGCTGGTGGGCTGGTGGCTGTACGGCGCGCCGTTGGAAACCGCCATCATCAATGCGGTCGCGGTGCTGGTGATCGCCTGCCCATGCGCCCTGGGCCTGGCCACACCCACCGCGATCATGGCCGGCACCGGCGTCGCCGCGCGACACGGCATTCTGATCAAGGACGCCGAGGCCTTGGAACGTGCCCATGAAGTGAGCGCCGTAGTGTTCGACAAGACCGGCACCCTCACCTCCGGCACGCCAAAAATCGCGCATATGATCGCGGTGGATGGCGATCAAGCCCAACTGTTGCAACAAGCCGGCGCGCTGCAACGCGGCAGCGAGCACCCATTGGCCAACGCAGTGCTGGAAGCCTGCGCCGAACAGGGTCTGAACGTTGCCGATGTCAGTGCCAGCCAATCCCTGACCGGGCGCGGTATCGCCGGCACCCTCGATGGCCGGCCACTGGCCTTGGGCAATCGTCGCCTGCTGGAAGACAGCGGCCTGAACCCTGGCGATCTGACGCAAACCGCTCAGACCTGGGAGGCCGAAGGTCGCACGTTGTCCTGGTTGATCGAGCAAGGCAGGCAACCGCGGGTGCTGGGGCTGTTCGCATTTGGCGACACCCTCAAGCCCGGTGCGTTGCAGGCCGTGGGGCAGCTCACGGCTCAAGGCATCAGCAGCCATCTGCTCACCGGCGACAATCGCGGCAGTGCGCAGGTGGTGGCGCAGGCGCTGGGCATCGACGATGTGCATGCCGAAGTGCTGCCCGCCGACAAAGCCGCCACCGTCGCCGCGCTGAAAAAAACCGGCGTGGTGGCGATGGTCGGCGACGGCATCAATGACGCCCCGGCCCTGGCGGCCGCCGATATCGGCATCGCCATGGGCGGCGGCACCGATGTGGCCATGCATGCCGCCGGCATTACCCTGATGCGCGGCGATCCGCGCCTGGTGCCGGCCGCGCTGGAGATCAGCCGCAAGACCTACGCCAAGATCCGCCAGAACCTGTTCTGGGCCTTTGTGTATAACTTGATTGGCATTCCCCTGGCGGCCTTCGGCCTGCTCAACCCAGTGTTGGCGGGCGCGGCGATGGCGTTGTCCAGCGTCAGCGTAGTGAGCAATGCCTTGCTGTTGAAAACCTGGAAACCCAAGGATTTGGAGGATCGACACCCATGAACATCGGCCAAGCCGCCCGTCAGAGTGGCCTCAGTGCCAAGATGATTCGCTATTACGAATCCATCGGTCTGCTGAAAGCGGCTCACCGCACCGACAGCGGCTACCGCGTGTACGGCGCGGAGGACCTGCATACGTTGGCGTTTATCAAACGCTCGCGGGATCTGGGGTTTTCACTGGAAGAGGTCGGCAAACTGCTGGCCCTGTGGCAAGACCGCCACCGCGCCAGCGCCGACGTAAAAGCCTTGGCGCGCCAGCATATCGACGAGTTGAATCAGAAGATCCTGGAACTGGGCCAACTGCGCGACACCTTGCAGGACCTGGTGGAACACTGCCAAGGCGATGATCGGCCCGATTGCCCGATCCTCAAGGAGCTGGCGTCCGGCTCTTGCTGCTCCTAAGGCCATACGCAAAACCAATGTGGGAGAGAGCTTGCCCGACAGCGGTGGATCAGCCAGCCGTTGCGGTGACTGAAACGCTGCCATTGGGGCATAGATATCTTCAAGTCTTAAAGGCGGACACATAACGCTGTGGTGAGCAGGCTTGCCCTGCGCTGGGGCGCGAAGCGGCCCCCTCTCAGCACACTGTGGCGTATCAGGCAAAACCGGTTGTCAGGTTTCAGGGCCGCTTCGCAGCCCAGCGCAGGGCAAGCCTGCTCACCACAAAAACCTCAATTTCTCAGGTTATGTTTTCTACCGAAGGTGTGTGTAGATACCTGTGCCGCCGGGGGCAAGTCGAATCGTCGCACCGCCCCTCCCACCTGTTGATCTGCATGCAGCCGCAGAATATTGCATCCCCAATGAGGGAGAGAGCTTGCCCGACAGCGATGGATCAGCCAGCCGTTGCGGTGACTGAAACGCTGCCATCGGGGCATAGATATCTTAAAGTTTTAAAGGCGAACACATAACGCTGTGGTGATCAGGCCTGCCCTGCGCAGGGGCGCGGAGCGGCCCCCTCTCCGTACACTGTGGCGTATCAGGCAAAACCGGTTGTCAGGTTTCAGGGCCGCTTCGCAGCCCAGCGCAGGGCAAGCCTGCTCACCACAAAAAATCTCACTTTCTCAGGTTATGTTTTCTACCGAAGGTGTGTAGATACCTGTGCCGCCGGGGGCAAGTCGAATCGTCGCACCGCCCCTCCCACCTGTTGATCTGCATGCAGCCGCAGACTATTGCATCCAAGGCGGCGGTGGCGGTTCGTCGGGGACTTTGCTCGACGGCGCGTCATCCGCCGCCCGAATCGCCTGGCGACGCTCTTCATCGAGCCGCGCCGCTTCGATCTCGCGGATCACACCACCCACGTCCGCCAGTTCTTCCGGCTCGTCGAATTCACCGGTCAAGACGCTGCCAGGGTGCAAGGTGCCGGCTTCATACAACGCCCACATTTCCTTGGCGTACTTGGTCTTTTTCAACTCCGGGGCGAAGCGCCCGAAGTAGGAAGCCATGTTGCCCACATCCCGCTCCAGCATGCTGAATGCGTGGTTGTTGCCCGCCGCATCCACCGCCTGGGGCAGGTCGATGATTACCGGGCCGGTCGGCGTGAGCAGCACGTTGAACTCGGACAGGTCACCGTGCACCAGGCCGGTACACAGCATCAGCACGATCTGGGAAATCAGGAAAGCGTGATACTCGCGGGCTTGATCCGGCTCCAGCACCACGTCGTTCAGACGCGGGGCGGCATCGCCATACTCATCGGCCACCAGCTCCATCAGCAGCACGCCTTCGAGGAAGTCATACGGCTGCGGCACGCGCACACCGGCACCGGCCAAGCGGAACAACGCCGCGACTTCGGCGTTCTGCCAGGCGTCTTCGGTTTCCTTCTTGCCGAACTTTGAGCCCTTGGCCATGGCGCGGGCCTGGCGGCTGTTACGGACTTTACGGCCTTCCTGGTATTCGGATGCCTGACGAAAACTTCGTTTGTTCGCCTCCTTGTAAACCTTGGCGCAACGCAATTCGTTGCCGCAGCGCACCACATAAACAGCTGCTTCTTTCCCACTCATGAGTGGGCGCAGCACTTCGTCGACCAGACCGTCTTCGATCAGGGGTTCAATGCGTTTAGGAGTCTTCATCAGCTTTTATTGTGGGTCCTTTGTTACCAAATACGCGTATGGCACTCGTTATACGGCAATCGGCTCGCGGGTGGGAGAGGCGACTGATCTTTGCCCGTTTAAGAATGCAACCAATAGGCCAATTCCGGGGCATCGTTAACGCTCAATGATCGCGGTCACCCCTTGCCCGCCGGCGGCGCAGATCGAGATCAGCCCACGGCCCTTGCCCGCCGTCTCCAACAACTTGGCCAAGTTGGCAACAATGCGCCCGCCGGTGGCGGCAAACGGATGCCCCGCCGCCAGGGAGCTGCCTTTGACATTGAGTCGGCTGCGGTCGATGGCGCCCAACGGCGCGTCGAGGCCCAGGCGGGTCTTGCAGTAATCGGCATCTTCCCAGGCCCTGAGTGTGCACAACACTTGGGCGGCGAAGGCTTCGTGGATCTCGTAGTAATCGAAGTCCTGCAGCGTCAGACCGTTCCTGGCCAGCAGGCGCGGAACCGCATACACCGGCGCCATCAGCAAGCCTTCGGCGCCGTTGACGAAATCCACCGCAGCCGCTTCGCCATCGCGCAGGTAAGCCAGGATCGGCAGGCCACGTTCCTGAGCCCACGCCTCACTACCCAGCAGCACCAGGGAGGCGCCATCGGTCAGTGGCGTGGAATTGCCGGCGGTGAGGGTGCCCTTCTCGCTGCGTTCAAAGGCCGGTTTGAGGGCGGCGAGTTTCTCCAGCGTCAGGTCGGGGCGTAGGTTGTTGTCGCGAGTCAGGCCCAAAAACGGCGTGATCAGATCGTCGTGCCAGCCTTCGGCGTAGGCGGCGGCCATTTTCTGATGGCTCTCAAGGGCAAGTTGGTCCTGTTCGGCCCTGGGGATCTGCCAGGTCTGGGCCATCAATTCGCAGTGCTGGCCCATGGACAGGCCAGTACGCGGTTCGCCATTGCGCGGCAGCTCAGGCTTGAGGTGATGGGGACGAAGTTGTAACAGGACTTTTAATTTATCCGCCATCGACTTACTGCGATTGGCCTGCAGCAGGATCTTGCGCAACCCCTCATTCACACCGATCGGCGCGTCGGAAGTGGTGTCCACGCCGCCGGCAATGCCGCATTCGATCTGGCCCAGAGCGATTTTGTTGGCCACCAGCAGCGCCGCCTCCAGCCCGGTGCCGCAGGCTTGTTGGATGTCGTAGGCTGGGGTTTGCGGCGACAGGCGCGAGCCCAGCACGCATTCGCGGGTCAGGTTGAAATCCCGCGAATGCTTGAGTACCGCACCGGCGGCCACTTCGCCCAGGCGCAAGCCGTGCAGGTTGTAGCGTTCGATCAGACCTTCCAGGGCGGCCGTCAGCATCGCCTGGTTGCTCGCAGTAGCGTAGGGGCCATTGGAGCGGGCGAAAGGAATGCGATTTGCGCCAATGATCGCTACACGCCGCAATTGAGTCATGGAAAGCTCCCTGTGTGTGGTGGGCCGGCCGCCGTGGCCTGGAAGGATAAGCCTAGTCGAACGACTGCTACCCTGGGATGGTCAACCCTTTGAACCCCAGCCTTCGGAGAGCGTTCCATGTCTGACCGTTATATCGACTTCGCCAACTCCAGCCTCGGCCAGCGCCTGGTCGCCGCCATTGGCCTGCCGTCGCCGGGACGCCTGGAACGCTGGCAGGCCGGGCGCCTGCGGCCGGTCGAGGGCGCCTTGCTGCTCGGCGGCGGCGCACTGGCGGCCCAGGTGCTGCCGTTCGCCAACAAACTCACCGATGCCATTTACAGCTATGGCGCCGAACCGCTGGACGCCCCCACATGGATCCCCGGCCATGGCCCCAAGCTCAAAGCGGTGGTGTTCGACGCCAGCGGCCTGCAGCACACCGATTCGCTCAAGCAACTGCGCGAATTCTTTCAGCCGCTGCTGAAAAATCTCGACCATAGCGCCCACCTAGTGATTCTCGGCCGCGCTCCGGAAAGCCTCAGCGATCCGTTTGCCGCCAGTGCCCAGCGCGCCCTGGAAGGCTTCAGCCGCTCCTTGGCCAAAGAACTGCGCAATGGCGGCGTGTTGCAGTTGCTCTATGTCGGCGACGGCGCCGAGGCGCAACTGGAAGGCGCGCTGCGCTTCTTCCTATCGCCGAAGAGTGCCTACATTTCAGGCCAGGTGATTCGCCTGCAAGCCTGCGCTACCCCAGTGGAGGACTGGACCCGCCCCCTGGCGCGGCGCAAGGCCCTGGTCACCGGCGCCGCCCGTGGCATCGGCGCGGCCATCGCCGAAACCCTGGCCCGCGACGGTGCCGAGGTGATCCTGCTCGACGTGCCCCAGGCCAAGGCCGATCTGGAAGCCCTGGCCGCACGCCTGGGGGCGCGCACCGTCATCCTGGATATCTGCGCCGAAGACGCTGCCACGCAGTTGATCGAACACCTGCCCGAGGGTCTCGACATTCTGGTGCATAACGCCGGCATCACCCGCGACAAGACCCTGGCCAATATGACCCCGGAATATTGGGATGCCGTGCTGGCGGTCAATCTGAATGCGCCGCAAGTACTGACCAAAGCCCTGCTCGACAGCGGCACCCTGCGCGACAACGCCCGCGTGGTGCTGCTGGCCTCCATCAGCGGCATCGCCGGCAACCGCGGGCAAACCAATTACGCGGCGAGTAAGGCAGGTTTGATCGGCCTGGCCGAAGCCTGGGCGCCGTTGCTCAAGCAGCGGGGCATCAGCATCAATGCCGTCGCGCCCGGGTTTATCGAAACCCAGATGACCGCGCATATTCCCTTCGCCCTGCGCGAAGCCGGGCGGCGCATGAGTTCGTTGGGCCAGGGCGGGTTGCCTCAGGACGTCGCCGAGGCCGTGGCGTGGCTAGGCCAGCCAGGCTCCGGCGCGGTCAGCGGGCAAGCCCTACGGGTGTGTGGGCAAAGTCTATTGGGAGCGTGAGCATGCAGTGGCAGACCTTAAGCAACCGACCGTTCCTGCCGCCGCTGTATTGGCGTGCAGCGCTCAAGCGCAAGATCAGCGGCACCAGCCTGCCCGACCTGGGGTTGCGCTGCCGGATCAGCGTCGATCCCAAGGCGGTGGCGGCCTATCGCAAGGTGTGCGGCTTTGCCGACAGCCCGATGCTGCCGGCCACTTACCCGCATATCCTCGCCTTCGGCGTGCAGATGCAATTGCTCACCGACAAAGCGTTCCCGTTTCCCCTGCTCGGGCTGATCCACTTGAGTAACCGCATTCGCGTGCACCGCCCCTTGGGCGGCGTGGGCGAACTGTGGATTGGCGTGCACGCACAGAACCTCAAGCCACACGCCAAAGGCGCGACGTTCGACCTGATCACCACCGTCGAGGACGCCCTCGGCCTGCTGTGGGAAGGCGAGAGCCGCATGCTGTGCCGAGGCGTGAAGCTGTCAGGCCCGGCAGAGGATGAGCCTCTGCCCACGCCCGCCCAGGTCAGCGAACTGACGCGCTGGAACGCCCCCAGCGACATCGGCCGCCGCTACGCACGGGTGTCCGGCGACTACAACCCGATCCACCTCAGCGCCCTCACCGCCAGACTGTTCGGGTTTCCCCAGGCCATCGCCCATGGTTTATGGAACAAGGCGCGCAGCCTGGCGGCCCTGGGTGAGCATCTGCCTGCGGCCAATATCGAACTGTTTGTGGAGTTCAGAAAACCGGTGCGGCTGCCCAGCGAAGTGCACCTATCGGCCAGCGCCGCCGGTTCTAGTGGCGAGTGGGTGTTAAACGGTGCGGGCGGGATTGAGCATATGGTCGGCAGGTGGCAGCCCATCGGCTGAGCACCGTTGGCCGCTCAAGGCTTGAACCCTGTGACGTGTTTGGGAAGCAGGCTGTTCAACGTATCGACCAGCCGCGCCAGATAGATCGGTTTGCGAAACAGGTCCAGCACTTGCAAGCGCAGCAAGTCGCTGAGTTCATCCATCTCGGCATGACCGGACATAACGATCACCGGCAAGTGCGAGCGGTCCGCGTGTACTGTCCGTAGGTCGGTGGAATGAAGACAAAGATACGGGGGCTGCCGCGCAGCCCCCGGTGATCGATCAGTGGGGCGGATAGCTGGAGAGGATGCGCGTGACCGTGGTGCGGATCGCGTTATTGCGGTCTTGCGGGTTCGGGGTGCTGCTCATCAGTTGTTCATCGCTGCCGCGCCACACCAGTTTGCCGTCCCTGCCGTCCAGCAGGTCGATCTGGATGGTCGCCACTTTATAGGTGACGCTGCGGGTTTCGTTGTACATCGGCGCGCCCCAATAGCCGTTCCATGGACCGCCCCAGGCGCCGCCGTAGTTGGTGGTGACTTGCTGCTGGCGGTCTTCGACGATCAGGTAAGCCTGTACGTTCACGTCTGCCTTGGCGCCGGCAGCGGCCGGGCGCAAGCCGCGCTGGTCAAGTTGCTCGCCGACGGCTTGGCGGATGCGCTGCTCGGTGAGGTCGCTTTTGATGCGCGGATCATCGGGGCGGTATTGCAGGGCGGGGTCTTTCCAAGCCCAACTGCGGTAAGCACCGAAGTCCCGGCTGGCATCGAAGTCGTGGTTGACTTGGCTGGTCTGGCAACCGCTCAGCAGCACAGCAAACGCAAGCGTAGCGATACGACGAAACATGGTGGTTCTCCAAAAAGCGGCAGACACGTTAAATGAGAATAGCGGTTAACGCGGCGGATACGCGGCCATGGCCTTTTGTACCGCCTGGCGCAGCGCATCGGCCCGCTCGCTGAGGCTGCCCTGGCTGCTGGTTTCCGCGCTGGCGCTCCACACCGGCTGGCCGCTGCGGGCATCGAACAGGTTGATGCGAACCACCACCACTTGCACTTCA
The DNA here is from genome assembly GCF_016307435.1 of Pseudomonas sp. S4_EA_1b. NCBI lineage: Bacteria > Pseudomonadati > Pseudomonadota > Gammaproteobacteria > Pseudomonadales > Pseudomonadaceae > Pseudomonas > Pseudomonas sp. S4_EA_1b. The sequence goes on from NZ_JAEILC010000108.1 coordinate 23,356, forward strand.
TAGGTGCGCACCACCGGCACGCTGTTATACATGCCGTAGCCTGGACCATAGCGGTTATAGCCGCCGTAACCATAGCCGTAATCATCCTGGACTTGGCGCAGGCGCTTCTCCTGGCGAACATCGGCGCTCACCAGCAGGTCCGCCGGGCGGTTGTCATGCAGCGGGCGCAGGCCGCGCTGGTCGAGGGCCCCGCTGACCGCTTCGGCGATCTGCGCCGAATCGGCCCACGCGGTGCCCGCCGGCAGTTGGCCATTGCGCCAAGCCCAATTGCGGTAAGCGCCGTAGTCACGCATCGGCGCCGGGTAGGCACTGGCATCGAACGTGGTGGCGGCCTGGGGCGGTGCCGGCGGGATCGGGGCCGAAGCGGCCACGTAAGGGTTGGGGCTGGAGCATGCTCCGAGCCCGAGGGACAGCAGGATCAAACACAGACGACGCATTTCGACCTCCGCAGACTGAACCGCTTAAACCGGACGGCAGATCCAGTGCAAATAACGCCCAAGTCCGGCAAAGCTTGGGTGACGACGATGAGCGAGCTCCATCTCGACAAGATCCTGCAAGGCGGCGCGGGCCTGGAACTCCACTGGCATATAGTCGTGGAACACCCGCACGCCACTTTGGCTTTCGACCTGCCACAACCCTTCGAGTTGCGCCGCCAGCTCTCGCGGGTCGAGGGGCTGTTGCGGAGTAAGGCTTTGCTTTTCGCCGGCCATGTCGTTCTTGCGCATTTTGCGGAAATGGCCTTTGAGCAGGTTGCGGTAGATCAGCGCATCGCGGTTGTAGAACGCCAGGGACAACCAGCCCCCCGGCGCGGTCAGCTGATGCAACACCGGCAGGATGGCGTGGGGTTCGGCCAGCCATTCCAGCACGGCGTGGCAAAGCACCAGGTCATAGGGTTCGGTGAGCTGGCCGAGCAGTTCCTGCCACGGTGCGTGAATGAAGATAGCGCTCTGTCCGGCTTCGGCGAAGCGTTGGCGAGCACCTTCGAGCATCGGCGCGGCGGGTTCGGCCAGCGTCACCTGATGCCCACGCTCGGCCAGCCACAGGGACATATGCCCGAGCCCGGCACCGATATCCAGCACGCGCAAAGGGCGCTGCGGCAAGGCTTCGGCCAGGTCGGCCTGCAACACCGCCAGGCGGATCGCGCCTTTGGCGCCGCCATAGATTTTTTCGGCAAAGCGCGTGGCCAGTTGGTCGAAGTGACGGTCACTCATGGATAAACCGCCGTTCGCTATCGGCCAGTTTGGCGCGCACCACCTCGTTCATGTCCAGGCCCAGCTCACTGCACAGCAACAACAGATACAACACAATATCGCCGACTTCCTGGCCAGCGTGGGCGAGTTTGTCGGCGGGCAATTGGCGGGATTGGTCTTCGGTGAGCCATTGGAAGATTTCCACCAACTCGGCCATTTCCACACTGGCGGCCATGGCCAGGTTTTTCGGGCTGTGAAACTGTTTCCAGTCGTTGGTATCGCGGATGCGATGCAGGCGTTCGGTGAGATGTTCGAGGTTCATGGGGCGGGCTCCTGAAGGTGTATAGCTTCGGGGGGATGAGCGTTGAAGGCAAGTGAATCACCTGGGATGGCCTTCAGGCCGCCATCGGGGGCAAGCCCCCTCCCACATTTGAATGCATTCACCTATCAAAAAGTGGGAGGGGGCTTGCCCCCGATGAGGTCCTAATCCACCACGCTGAATTCAAGCCTGGCGGTTTGACCGGCCTCATCCAGCACACTGAGCTGGTAGCGGCCCAAGCGCTCGAAACTGGCATTGATGCTGTCCTGGTTGGCACTGTCGCCCAGTGGCGCGCCGTTGAGGAACCACCAGCGCCGGCCGCTGCCGCCCAGGGCGGATAGCTTCAACTGCAAAGCCTGCTGGCTGCCGGCCGGCAGGCGCAGTTGGTCGCCTTCGCGCACGCCGACAATCGACAGCGGTGAAGAGGCCGCCAAGGCCGGTGGCGGGCAGTCCGGGTCGGCCGCCGGGATGCGTGCTTCACGGCGTTCGGCCCTGGGCAACCAGGGCTCCAGCGGCGCGGGCCATAGGGCGATATTCCTGGCCTGCGCGCCGGGGCAGTGGGCATCCACTCGCAAGCCTTTGGCGTTGACCCACACGTTTTCCATCAGCCCTACGCTGAGCGGTTGATCCAAGGCCTGTAAGGTCGGCGGCGTGGTGTTGTCCAGAGTCCAAGCAAAGCGCTGGCGTCGGCAATTGGGGTCCGTGCGGCTCATGGGCTGGCCCAGTGGCCAACAGATCGCCGCCACGCCGACATTGGCCGGCACCGCTTTGACCGGCGCGCTGATACCGCGCTGGCTGTCGCGGTTGGTCAGCACATCGTGCACCTGCAGCATCAATGGCGCCGCCGACGCCAGACCGAACTGACCGGGCACGGGCGTGCCGTCCGGGCGGCCGATCCAGATGCCGATCAAGTAGCGCGGCCCCACACCAATCGCCCAGGCATCGCGAAAGCCGTAGCTGGTGCCGGTTTTCCAGGCCAGCACCGGGCGCTGGACCAACTCGGCGCGCGGGTCGCGATCCGGCCGGGCCTGGCCGCTGAGGATGCGCCGCACAATCCAGGCGGCGCCTGGCGACAGTAACGGCCGTTCTCTGAGCGTATCGTCCGGTTGAAAGCGCAAAGTGGCGCTCTTGCCGTCGCGGGCGAAAGCGCTGTAGCCGCTCACCAGATCCTCCAGGCGGCTGCCGGCGCCGCCCAGGATCAGCGCCAAATTCGGCTCGGCCAGCGCCGGCAGCGCCAGGGGCACGCCGCCGATGCGCATCTGCGCGGCAAAACGCTTGGGCCCGTAGGCTTCCAGCAACTGCACCGCCGGCAGGTTGAGGGAACTGGACAGCGCCGTGCTCGCCGGCACCGCACCGGTAAAGCCCATGGAAAAGTTGCCCGGGCGGTAATCGCCGTAGCGCCGAGGCACGTCCTGCAGCAGCGACTCGGAATGAATCAAGCCGTCGTCCAGCGCCATGCCGTACAGGAAAGGCTTCAAGGTGGAGCCTGGCGAGCGCAAGGCGCTGACCATGTCCACATGCCCGAAGCGCCTGGCATCGTTGATGTCCACCGAACCCAAGTAGGCGCGCACCGCCATGGTTTCTTCTTCTACCACCAGGATCGCAGCCGAGGTGTGCTCCGGCAGACGCGCGCGCCAACCCAGCAGCAGGTCTTCCAGACGGCGCTGCAAGGAGGCGTCCAGGGTGGTGCGGATCAACGGCGGGCTGTCGGGACGGTTCAGGCGTCGCGCAAGCAACGGTGCCAGGCTGGGCTCCTGGCGTGGGGCGAGCAGCAGCGGTTCTTCCAGGGCTTCATCGACTGCCGTTTGCGGCCATACCTGGAATTCGGCGAGGCGCCGCAGCACCTTATCGCGGGCCTGCTGCGCACGTTGCGGATGGCGGTCCGGCCGCAGGCGGCTGGGCGCCTGTGGTAATACCGCCAGCAACGCGGCCTCGGCGTGGGTCAACTGCGCCGGGGATTTGCCCAGGTACGCCCAACTGGCCGCCGCCACGCCCTGCAAGGTGCCACCGAAGGGCGCGCGGTTGAGGTACAGGTTGAGGATCTCGGCCTTGGACAGGTGCCACTCCAACTGGGCTGTGCGCCACAGCTGACGCAATTTGCCATGCAAGGTGCGCGAGTGCGGGTCCAGCAGGCGCGCCACCTGCATCGACAGGGTGCTGCCACCCGACACCACCCGTTCCCCTGCCAGGTTCTGCCAGGTCGCCCGCACCAACGCCAGCGGGTTCACCCCCGGATGCTGATAAAACCAGCGGTCTTCATAGGTGAGCAGCGCATCGAGGTAATACGGCGACACCTCATTGGTCTGCACCGGATAGCGCCACACGCCGTCGGCATCGGCAAACCGCCATAACGGCGTGCCATCCTCGGCCAGCACCACCCGCGCCAAATCATCCTGAGGCAGCGGCAAGGGCCAGATGCGGTCAGCCAGCCACAGCAGCGCAATCACTGACAGCACAGCACCCAAAAACCAGCGCAGCAACCGTGGGAGCCGAGTGAATCCAGCCATGAATAAACGAAACCTCAAACCGGCAAACCTCTATGCTTGTGGGGAACTAGCCCGCTGCAATAACAACCAAAGGCACACACCCGCCCACCTTCTGATCAGGACACATATATGCAGGTAGAAAGCTTCTTCGAATGGCTGGGCCAGGCGCTCGGTTCCGTCATCCGCTTTATCGTCGACGGCCTCAGCGGACTGTTCGGCGCCCTGACCCACGCCGGCAGCAACTTCGTCGAAGGCCTGTCCCGCACCTTGGGCATGGACACTTCGATCATCAGCATCATCACCCTGATCATCGGCCTGATGCTGCTCTACTCGGCCGTACGCGCCTTTATGCGGGCGTCGATAATCATGGGCATCATCTGGCTGATGCTCGGCCTGTGGCTGCTCAGTTGGGTCGTGCATTAACGTTAAGCAGGCCACAGCCCCCTGTGGGAGGGGGCTTGCCCCGATAGCAGCGTTCCAGTCAACGCACCTGGCAACTGACCCACCGCCATCGGGAGCAAGCTCCCTCTCACATTAGCGCCGATTCCGAGTTGAGAAATCAGCGCCCCTTGATCACCAGATCCGCCGGGGTCTCACCCACCGCCTGCCAGTTCGGCCGATACATCGACTCCACCTGCGGCGGCGGCACGCGATAGGTGCCCGGGGTTACGGCACGCGCCAGGTACAGCAGGTGCGTGGTGACATCGCTGTCCAGACTCAAGGCCGCCACGTAGCGGTCATCGCGGAACTCCTGGTGCTTGAGCGATGCGTTCTGCATCGACTCACGCCACTCCTTCACTTGGCTGCTGGCGTTTTCCAGGCTGGCGGCGCTTTGTGCCAGGTTCTGGTTTTCCAGCTCCAGGCCTGCGGGGAGCAAATCCACCACCAGAGCGTCCGGCACCCGTTGCTTGGCTTTAACTGCCACATGCACCAGCACCAGGTCGCCGCTGTTGAGGTTGCGCAGGTTCAACGGCTGGCCATTCATGCCCAGGTACTCGCGGCGGATGCTCAGGTTGTCGCCCCCCGGTGCCGGCGGGACTTGTGGGTAACCGTAGATCGTCAGTTGCTGATACACCGGCGTCTCTCCCTGATTGCTCAGGGCCAGGTCGGCGGACAGCAGCTTGCCGTCCAATGCCAGTGTCGACTGCTGATTATTTAACTCATGCACCCCGCCGCTGCCGGTAAGCGACACTTGCCAGTTGGCCTCCGGTTGCGCGAACCCCAGACGCCCGGCGAGGAACAGCGAATTGCGCTCCTGGGTCGACAGATACGGGCTGGCCGCCAATTGATCCGACAAGGTAAACAGCCGCTCCTCGCGCTTGCCCTTGGCTAGGTCGTTTTCTTCAAGCAGCGCCAGGATCATCGCCTGATCGCGCAATGGGCTGCCGTAATCGGCCAGCCAATCCTTGTTACTGCGCTGCGCGGCAAGGCCGGCGAGCAAGGCTTGATCGGCACGCGGTTGGTCGCCCATTTTCTGCAGGGCAATCGCCAACTGCACCAACGGCAACCCCGAGCGCGCATCGCTGCGCCGCTCGAACAGACTGCGCAACGCCCCCAACGGCGCCTGCTGGCTGCGCGCCAGGACCATGCCGGCATAAGCCTGCACGGCGAAGCGGGTGTGGTCGGCGTTGTCGCTGTAGTCGACGTCGATCAGGTTGCGCTCCTGCACATAACGCAGCAGGCGCTCGCTGGCTTTTTTCAGGGCCTCGGCCGGTACGGCAAAACCCTGGTCACGGGCGCGCAGCAGGAAATCGGTGACGTATGCGGTCAGCCAATATTCCTCTTCGCCATCGGCACCCCACAGGCCAAAGCTGCCGTTGTAGCGCTGCATGCCCAGCAGGCGTTCGATGCCCAGTTCGATTTTGCGCTTGCGCTCGGCGTCCGACTCACCCTTGATACCCAGGCGCTTGAGCAACGCGTCATCGGCATACAGCGAGGGATACAGGCCGCTGGCGGTCTGCTCCAGGCAACCATAGGGATAGGCCTTGAGCGCACTGATCTGCGCGCCCAGGTTCAACGGCGGCCGGCTCGACAGGCTCAGCAAGGCTTCACGCCCCGAGGCATCGAATTGATCCAGCGTGCCAACGGGCAACTTCCACGGTTCGCTTTTGAGCACCGCGCGATAATGCTTGAGCAGCGCCGGGTAGGCTGGGCGCACGCCCAACGTCCATTCGCGGCTGAACGGCGGCAGCTGTTCGCCCGGCAGGTCCAGGCCATTGACGGTCACTTTGAGCTTGCCCTGCCCCAGCCCACCCCAGGCTTTCACCGGGATGCGCAGCGTGGTGCGCTGGCCTTGCTTGAGTTCGACCGATTGCGCGCCGGCATCGACCAGTTCCAACTGGCCTTCGGCACTCAGTTGCACATCGAGCTTCTGCGCCTTGCCCGACAGGTTGGACAGGTCCAACGCCAGGCTCGTCTGGTCGCCGCCGGCCAGGAAGCGCGGCGCCGACAGTTCGGCCACCAGCGGCGCGGCGACTACGGTCTTGGCTTCGGCCATGCCGTAGCGGTCATCGCTCCAAGCCTGGGCCATCAGGCGCAACTCGCCGTTGAAATCAGGAATATTGACGCTGACTTCACCCTCGCCCTTGTCATTCAACGTCACCGGCGCGCTTTGCAGCGCCACGATGGTCAGGCTGGTGTCGGGGCGTTTGCCACCTTTGGCCAACGCCGCGTCACCGCCGAACGCCAGGCTGGCCAGACGGCCCTGGCCGGCTTCGATCAACTGGCCGTAGATGTCGAACTGATCCACGCCATAAGCCTTACGGCCGAACAGGCTGGCGTACGGGTCGGGCGTCGGATATTCGGTGATATTGAGGATGCCCACGTCCACCGCTGCCACCAGCACATGTACTTGTTTAGGCACGCTGCCATCGGCATTCCGGGCGGCGACCTTCACCGTGAGCGGTTGCTTGGGACGCATTTTTTCCGGAGCGCTGAGGGTCACGCCGAGCTTGCGCTGGGTGCGATCCAGGGGCAAGTGCAGCAGGCCCACCGCGCGTTTCGGGGTGATATTGGCTTTGCGCTCGCCGGGACGAATCACCAAGGCGCTGACATACAGGTCATGGCGCGACCATTTCGGGTCAAGCTTCACGGCAAAACTCTTGCCTTCGGCCGGCACGTCGATTTCCTGCCACCACAGCGGCCCTTCGGCGGATTCCACCAGCAAGTAGCCCTTACCGGCGGCCGGCGGCGTGACCGTGATGTTAGCGGTATCGCCATCGCCATAGGCTGGCTTATCCAGCGCCAGCTTGACCTGATCGGGGCGCACGGCGCCGCCTTCGGTGTTGTCCTGGGCCTGATAACCGGCCCAGAAACGCAGGCTGCTGACTAGGCCGGTCTGCGGGTCTTCGACCTCCACGCGATACGGCCCCCACTCCACCTGGAAGCTGACCTTGGCGGTATCACCGGCCTTGATGTTGAGGGTCTGCTCGTCGAGGTTGAGGAATTTCTCGTTGTAGTGGTAGCTCCAGCCGTCGTTGTCGGAGTAGTTCCAGTAGTAGTCACGGCGTTCGCGCACCAGGCGCACTTTGAGGTTGGGCGCGGCAAGCTTCTGGCCGTCCTGGTTGGCCAGCAACACTTCGAACTCCGCCGGGCCGTCGCCATTGGTTTCCTTGCCGTCAAACAGCCCGCGCAGGCCCGGCAGTTGCCTGGCCGGCCAGATCGGCTGCACCAGGCGCCGTGTGATCGGCCGCCCGCCCGACTCATGCAGGCTGGCCTGCACGATCAGTTGCAGCGGCGACTTGGCCTCGGCCCACTTGCTCTCCAGGCTCAGGACCTCCTGGCCCTTGGCGTCGAGCACGTTCTCGTCGATCTCGAAATCCTGGCTCAGGTCCTCCTCGGTGACGGAACCGAACTCGTAGCCCGGCAGCGACTTGACCGCCTCGCGCAACGGCCGCACATAAACCTGGCCGCTCACCCGGTTACCCGAGGCAGGCGCGCCGTAGAGGTAGCGCCCCGTGAGCTGGATTTGCGGGCTGTCCGCCGGGCTCAACGGCGTGTCGCTGCCCTTGAGTTCCAGGGCCAAGCGTTCGGGCAGGAAGTCTTCAACGAGGAATTCGTACAACTGCGGCTTGCCGTCGCCCAGGTCGAACACCAGTTGCCAGCGCCCGGTCGGCGCTTCGCCGGCCAATTGCAGGGCGTATTGATAGAGGCCGGACGCATCGGCATCCCACACGAATTTGCGGCTGACCTGTTCATCCGGACGACGCACTTCGACGCTCACCGGCTGCGGCTTGACCGTGTTGCCGTCCTTGTCCCGCAGCAACGCGTTGAGCAGCACGGTTTCGCCTGGGCGATACAGGTCGCGCGGGCCGAACACAAAGAACTGCAAGGGGTGGGACGGCTGGCCGCCGATGTCGAATTCGGCCAGGTCCAGCGCGGCGCTATCCAGGCGCAACAGGCTGGTCTGCTCACCCTGTTTGGCCAACAACACCTGGGCTTTTTTCGGCAGCGGCAACTGCGCGTGGCCGCCCTTTTCGGTCTTGCCCTCGGCCAGCACGCGGCCATCGCCGTCCAGCACTTCCAGGTCCACGTCATCCAGGGCTTTGCCGCCTTCCAGGGCTTGGGTAAAGACGTCGAGGCGATTGCTGTAGCGGTGCACCGACAGGCCAATGTCGCTCAGGGTGAACAGCGTGGCCGGTTGGGAATAGTTATAAGTGCCCGACGCACGCATCACCGCCAGATATACGCCCGGCTGCTGCAATTGCTTGAGGCCAGCGATCGGCAGCAGCAGGGTTTCGCGGGTATTGCGCGCAGGGTTCAAATCGAAACGCCCGCCGTAGACCAGATCGGCCATGGGCAGCAACTCGCGGGATTCGTAACTTTGCAGGCTGGTATTGCGCCCCCACTGCGCCAGGAACGACGGCAGGGACTCGGGCTTGATGCGGAAGAATTCGACGTCGATTTTGTCGACGTTCAGCGCGATCACCGGCAGGCCCTCGGCCAGGCGCGTCGGCAGCAGGGTGCCGCGACTGGCGAAGCCGACGGTGGCTTGCAGGTCGCGGGTTTCCAGGCGGGCGATGTACTCGGCGGCGAGTTTATTATCGTTGACGGCCTTGAGCCCGGCGTCGACGGTGAGCACCAGTTTGCGCTGCGGTTCGAGGTGACGCAGGCGCAATTCCATCAGGTTATCGGAGAGTTCCCAGGCGCCGTCGACCTTGCCGGACTTACTGTCGACCAGGTGCAGCTTGTCGGCAAACTTCTGCTCCGGGTCCAGGGGAATGGAGAAGCTCACCGATAGCGTGCTGGCACCGTCCAACTGCACCTCGGACACGTCTACCACGCTTAATTCACGCCCGGCATAGCGCTGCTTCAGCGCCGCCACATCCACCGCCGCTTTGATCGGCTTGGGGGCGGTGCTGGTGGTCGCCACGGGTGCGGTGGGCGCAGTGGGTTTATCGGAAGAATCGCAGGCGCTCAGCAGGGCCAGGGCGCAGGCCAGGAACAATCCTTTGTTAAGCATGGGGCACTCGTTGTCAGAGGGAACCGGGGGTGTGAACTATATATCAGCCCGAGCGGGGCCGATGTGGTGCTGGTCACATTGACCGACGGAGGGTGGGTTGGTTCGCAGCCGTTTGAACCCCCCAGCCAAATCCCACAGCTACCTCCCACATTGGCTCTGCTGCATGGCTAATGGATGGTTACAATGTCGTTCCCCCAAGGAGCCTGCATGTCCACCTTACTGACCGACTGGCGCGACCGCCCCACCCACCGCCGCGTATGGGCCCTGGCTGCGCCGATGATTCTGTCGAATATCTCGGTGCCGCTGGTTGCCCTGGTCGACAGCATGGTGATCGGCCATTTGCCGCATGCCCACCAATTGGGCGCGGTGGCCGTGGGTGCCAGCCTGTACACCTTTCTGGCCTGGGCCATGGGTTTTCTGCGTATGGGCTCCACTGGTTTCGCCGCTCAGGCCGCCGGGCGCAAGGATGGCGCGGCGCTGCGACAGATCCTGCTGCAAGGCTTGCTGCTGGCGCTTGGGCTGGCCATATTGCTGGGCACGGTGGGCATTCCCCTGAGCCATATGGCACTGGAATGGATGCAGCCGTCCGCGCAACTGAATCAACTGACCCGGGATTTTTTCCACACCCGCCTGTTCGGCCTGCCCGCTGCACTGGCCAGCTATGCGCTGGTCGGCTGGTTCCTCGGCACGCAGAACGCCCGCGCGCCGCTGGCGATTCTGCTGACCACCAACCTGGTCAATATCGCCCTGAACCTTTGGTTCGTGCTTGGCCTGGAGTGGGGCGTGGCGGGGTCGGCACGCGCCTCGGTCATCGCCGAGTGGACCGGTGCCTTGCTTGGCCTGGCCCTCACGCAAAAAGCCCTACGCGCCTACCCCGGGCATATCGCCTGGGCGGCCCTCAAGCGCTGGCAGAGCTGGCGCCCGTTGCTGGCGGTCAACCGCGACATTTTTATCCGCAGCCTGGCGTTGCAGTCGGTGTTTTTCATGATCACGGTGCAAGGCGCGCGCCTGGGCGACGCCACCGTGGCGGCCAATGCGCTACTGCTCAACGGCCTACTGCTGACCGCCCACGCCCTGGACGGCCTGGCCCACGCGGTGGAGGCACTGTGCGGTCACGCCATCGGCGCACGGGACCGGCAAACCCTGCGGCGTTCGCTGGTAGTGGCCGGTGGTTGGTCACTGATCGCCAGCCTTGGGTTTGCATTGTTGTTCACCGTCGCCGGCCATCTGTTTATCGCCATGCAGACCGATATCCCCAGCGTGCGCGAAACCGCGGACATCTACCTGCCTTACCTAGCGGTACTGCCCTTGATTGCGGTGTGGAGTTATCTGCTGGATGGGCTGTTTATCGGTGCTACGCGGGCGCGGGAAATGCGCGATGGGATGTTGTTGACGGTATTGATCGTGCTGCCGTTCGCGTGGGTCTTGCAGGGGTTGGGCAATCACGGGTTGTGGATCAGCTTCCTGCTGTTTATGGCGCTGCGCAGTTTCACGTTGTGGGTTATCGCGTGGCGCTTGAGCAAAAAGAACCAATGGTTTGGCGATCCGACCTGTTAGTTTTCACAGGTTACAAACCGACCCGCCGGGCGTTGAATGGCCATGGGTAATCCCCATCCCATACATTCAAGGAGAGTCGGATATGAACATCACGAAAGCACTGTGGATGGCCGCCGCTTGCACACTCGCAACCACTGCTGGCTGCACTAATGGGCAAGGGCCGGCCAATGTTCAGGGCATGCTGGAGGTGGAAAACAGCACCCAGTTCAATCTGATAGTCACCCAAGAAGCCGATGTTCACCAACTTGCGCCAAAAGGTCGAGTTGAGCTGCCCATTGATGACCGAGTCGTCATGGTGCACCGTAGAAACGGTAACGTTGACAGAATTGACCGACTTAGCCTCGAGTTCAACACCGCTCAATGCGGGCACAGTGTGTGCCTGAAAGTGCACTGAAGCGCCCGCCGATACGACGCACGGAAAACACCGTGCGTCGCTCAAGACGGTATCAGGAAGACAAGTAGGACGAACGCGTCAGCCCCAGACGCAACGCGTCCAGGAACTGGGTGCGCTCCGACGCGCTGATCTTCGCGCTGGCGCACTTGTCACGGTAGTGCGTCATCAACTCCTCCGGCGACAAGTGCACGTAGCGCAGCATGTCTTCGATGGTGTCGTGGGTTTCGATCCCGGCGCTGTACACCGAGCCGTCTTCACGCTGGTAGATGTTCACCGAGTCGGTGTCGCCGAACAGGTTGTGCATGTCGCCGAGAATTTCCTGGTAGGCGCCGACCAGGAAGATACCCAGCAGGTAGTCCTCGCCTTCCTTCAGGGCGTGTACCGGCAGGCTGGTTTCGATGCTCTGCTCGTCGACGTATTGCTTGATCTTGCCGTCGGAGTCGCAGGTCAGGTCCTGCAGCACCGCACGGCGCAGCGGCTCTTCGTCGAGACGGTGCAGCGGCAGGATCGGCAGCACTTGGCCGATGGCCCAGGTGTCGGGCAGGCTCTGGAAGACCGAGAAGTTGCAGATGTACTTGTCGGCCAGTTTGTCGTTGAGTTCGTCCAGCACTTGGCGGTGCGAGCGCTGGCGGGCTTTCAGCGAGTTATGCAGGCGACGGCACACGGCGAAGTAGCACTGCTCGGCCAGGGCCTTTTCCGCCAGGGTCAGTTTGCCGTCGGCGTACTGGGTGGCCACATCACTCATGTAGTGGGTGGCGCGCCAGTAGGTTTCGGTGACCATCTCGATGTCGGTCGGGCCCAGCAGGTCCACCAGCCATTGCACGGTTTCCGGCAGGCTTTCCTTGTTTTCGATCAGCGGAATTTCGTCGTTGTGTTTCTCGACGTCGGTCACCTGCACCACCAGCATGGCGTGGTGGGCAGTCAGCGAACGGCCGCTTTCTGAGAAGATATGCGGATGCGGCAGGCTCTGCGCGTCGCAGAACTCCTTGAGCATGCCCACCACCACGCCGGCGTAGTCGTCCATGTCGTAGTTGATGGAGCTGGCATTGCGCGAGTGGGTACCGTCGTAGTCCACGCCCAGGCCACCGCCGACATCGATGTGATCCACCGGCAGGCCGAGGTTACGCAGTTCGCCGTAATAACGAATGGCCTCTTTGAAGCCGTGCTGGTAGTCCGCCAGGTTGGCGATCTGCGAGCCCATATGGAAGTGCAGCAGACGAATGCCCTGATCCAGGCCTGCGGCGCGGAAGCGCTCGACCACCGACAGCAACTGCGCGGCCGACAAACCGAACTTGGATTTCTCGCCACCGGTGTCCGCCCACTTGCTCGACGCCAAGGACGACAAGCGCACGCGCAAGCCCACCTGAGGCTTGACCTTGAGGCTCGCGGCCTCTTCGATCACCAGGCCGACTTCGGATTCTTTTTCGATCACGATAAACACGTTGTGGCCCAGCTTCTGGCCCATCAGCGCCAGACGGATGAACTCACGGTCCTTGTAACCGTTGCAAACGATAGTGCCGCCCTTCGGCGCCAACGCCAGCACGGCCAGCAGCTCGGGCTTGGAGCCGGCTTCGAGGCCAATGGAAACGTTCTGGGTGGCGATGATGTTCTCGATCACCGCTTCCTGCTGGTTCACCTTGATCGGGTACAGCGCGGTGTACTTGCTCTGGTACTCCAGGCGTTCGATGTTCGAATCGAAAGCACCGGTCAGTTGGCGCACACGGTCTTGCAGGATGTCGGGGAAGCGCACCAGCAGCGGCAGCGAAAGCCCGCTTTTGCGTAGCTCGTCGACTTGCTCGTAAAGGTCGACGGGCGTGCTGTTCGGGCCGTTCGGACGAACTTCAACGCGACCGGCGTCATTGATCGCGAAATACCCGGCCCCCCAATGGCGGATCCCATAAACACTGCGGCTGTCCGCAACGGTCCATTGGCTGCCATCGTCTTTGCGTGTGCGTCGTACGGACATCGAAGTCCCCTATAAATGAAGTCGAAGGCACCGCCTCGGGTTCGAGGCCGGCGCAGTCTAAAGAATGAAAATGACGATTTGCCTGTAAGAGAAGTAGACCCCACTCGCAGGACAGAGTTTAGACACTGGCCGGTAAGAGGCTCAGCCGCCGGACTTTTTGGCCTTGTATCCCAGCTTGATCAGCTCGGCCAATAACAGCTCGACGTGGTCGCCCTGGATCTCGATGACGCCGTCTTTCAACGCACCACCGGTGCCACAGCGCTTTTTCAGCGTGGTGGCCAGTTCCTTGAGGGGCTCCGCGGCCAGGGGCACGCCGGTGATGGTGGTCACCGTCTTGCCGCCGCGGCCCTTGCTCTCGCGTCGCACGCGGGCAATACCGTCGCCTTCGGGAATCAGGGTCTGTTTGCAGATGCAGGCGTCCACGGGCTGACGACAGTCCGGGCAGTGTCGACCTGCGTCGGTGGAAAATACCAGGCCACCAAGGGCGGCGAAGGATGCGGCTTTTTTGGCCACCGGCAATCCTCTTGGGAGGATGAAGACTGATCGGCCCCCAAAAGGGTCAGCCGACCGCGAAGCCCCACTCAGGCAGGGGCAGCGCTACCGCATCGCCAAAGCGACGCGGGTGAAAAGTCGCGCAGTGTAACGGCAAAAAGCACGCTTGCTAAGAGCCAAATGGCGCCAATTCATGCAACTTTAGCGACGCAAGGCCAGATAGCGACGCAAGCCCTCTTGGGCGTCAGGGCAGTAAGGTTTTTTCTTGGCGTCCTGCAAGACTTTGCTGATGGGTAAAAAGCGCGCCTCCATCACCTCTTCTGGCTGTAACCGCAGAGAGCCATCCCACACGGCTGAATAGGATTTACACCAGAGCCGACTGTCACCATCCTCGAAATAGAAATGGTCATGTTCGACCAGCTCCACCCCGCCCACGCCCAACTCCTCTTCCAGCTCACGGGCCGCCGAGACCGCGTAAGACTCACCCGCCGCGACCATTCCACCCGCCGCCGTGTCCCAGAACCCTGGGTACAGGGCTTTGCTCAGGGTGCGCCGATGCACGCACAGCTCACCCTTGGAGTTGAAGAGGAAGATAAACGTGCAGCGGCCGATCAAGCCACGCGCGCGCAGATCGGACCTGACGAGGTGGCCGAGCAGGTTGTCCTGCTCGTCGACCCAACAGATCAGTTCGGCATCGGAGGCCGCGCGATGGGCCTCCTCCCGTTGACTGGCATCCATCATCAACCCTGGTTGAGCAGTTGACGCAGGTCGATCACCGCAGCGTTGGCTCGGGAAATGTAATTAGCCATGACCAGCGAGTGGTTGGCCAGCACGCCAAAACCGCTGCCATTGAGGATCATCGGGCTCCACACCGGCTCTTGCGAGGCTTCCAGTTCACGAATGATCTGGCGCACGCTGACGGTGGCGTTCTTCTTGGCCAGCACATCGGCAAAGTCGACTTCGATCGCGCGCAGCAGGTGAGACAGTGCCCAGGCCTGGCCACGGGCTTCGTAGAACACGTTGTCGATCTGCATCCATGGGGTTTCCACCACTTCTTCGTCGACCTGCGGCACCTCACCCGGGGCGAGCGCCTCGGTTTTCAACGCGGTATTGAGTTTTACCCGACCGACACTGGCCGACAGGCGCTGGGACAACGAACCCAGGCGCGTGGCGACATCGCCCAGCCAATTGTTCAGGTTGTCGGCGCGGGCGTAGAACAGCGCGCCTTTCTGGTTGGGATCGGAGAGGCGCGCTTCGTAGCGGCTCAGGGAGTTGATGCCTTCCTGGTACTCAGACTCACTGGACGGCAGCACCCAGCTCTTGTTGTCGAAGTTGAAGCGTGGCTCAGCCTTGGCCAAGTCAGCGTCTTCAGCCGATTGGGATTGGGAGCGGGCGAAGTCTTTACGCAGGGCACGAGTCAGGTCGCGCACTTGCACCAGCACGCCGTATTCCCAGCTGGGCATGTTGTCCATCCACAGGCCCGGCGGGAAGCGGTCGTTGGAAATGTAGCCACCGGGCTTGTTCAACAGCGTGCCGACCACAGTCTTGAGGGTTTCAACGGTGGTGAAGCCCACGACCATCTGCTTGCCGTCTTTTTCGGCAGCGATCTGCGCGTTTTGCTGGACCGGAAACAGCGCCGGCTCTTCGCTCCAGTACCAGCCCAGAGCGCCGGTGACCAACAGGTACAGGCCGAGTACGCTGAGTACGGCCCGACTCATCAGCAGCGTACGAAAATAGCCGCGGTTAGTCGATTTGGGTTCAGGCGCGGGGCCGGTGGCACTGCCTGCACGGTTTTTCCAGTCCAGCATGGCGATATCCTTTCAATCACTTGAGTTCATGCACTTGAATTGAGGGCGTGCGTTCAAAACACTCCGACCACAACCCTACCCCATCGTGCCCGCCGGTGCGGGGCTTTTATCCAAACTGGCGCAACCGGCACATTCAACTATATAAGGATGCACGTTTTTTTTGCCGCGCGACCATCGAGTCAGTAACTGAATGCCGAAGACGCACAGTTAATTGACGTATGACACTCATTGGCATGAAAAGAGGTGCTAGCATAGAGCCATCAGTCGACTTCAGCATGCCCCTTCACCAAGTAGTCAGGATATGACCGAGCCAGAAGACCCCAGCCGTGAGCGTCTCAAGCAGCATTTTGCCCAGCGGGTAATTCATCAGGCACGTCAAATTCTTGAGATCTGGCAGCGCCTGCAACGCAGCGAATGGTCGAGCGCCGACCTCTCCGAACTCAGCGAGGCCAATTTGCGCTTGCTGCGTTTTGCCGAGCGCTTTGAGCAGCCAGAGCACGGTCAACTGGCTCACCATATCGGCGAATCCCTTAAAGCGGTGGACGAGAACCGCGGCCGCCTGAGCAGCCATTTGATCACTGAACTCAACCGCTTGATGCAGCGCCTGTCCCGCACCGGCCTGCGTCAGGGCGACCAACTGGAACAAACCGTTCTGCCGCCGATGCGCAAGCCGATCTACGTGATGCTGGCCGACCACGACCGCGCCGAGCGACTGGCCAAGCAGTTGGAGTTCTTTGGGATGAGCGCCCAATCCTTGGACAGCGTAGCGGCGTTTCGCTCGTCCATGGCCGAGCGTCTGCCATCCGCCATCGTGATGGACGTGGATTTCTGCGGCACCGGGCTGGGCCTCAAGCTCGCCGCCGAAGCCCAAGAGGGCCTGGAGCAAAAACTGCCGCTGCTGTTTTTCAGCCTGCACGAAACCGACACCCCCACACGCCTGGCCGCCGTACGCGCCGGGGGCCAGGAATTCCTCACCGGCACGCTGGAAGCCTCCAGCCTGCTGGAAAAGATCGAAGTGCTGACCTGCGTCGCCCAGTACGAACCTTATAAAGTACTGATCATCGATGACTCGCGGGCCCAGGCCCTGCACACCGAGCGCCTGCTCAACAGCGCCGGCATCGTCACCCGCACCTTGATCGAGCCGATCCAGGCCATGGCCGAATTGGCGGATTTCCAGCCCGACCTGATCATCCTCGACATGTACATGCCCGCCTGCACCGGCACCGAGCTGGCCAAGGTGATCCGCCACAATGACCGTTATGTGAGCGTGCCGATCATCTACCTGTCGGCCGAGGACGATCTGGACAAGCAACTGGATGCCATGAGCGAGGGCGGCGACGACTTCCTCACCAAGCCGATCAAGCCGCGCCACCTGATCACCACCGTGCGCAACCGCGCGGCCCGCGCCCGTAACCTCAAGGCGCGGATGGTGCGCGACAGCCTGACCGGTCTGTACAACCACACCCATATCCTGCAACTGCTCGAAGACTGCAGCTTCCGCGCGCGCCGTGAAAACAAGCCGCTGAGCTTTGCCATGCTCGATATCGACCACTTCAAGCGCGTCAATGACAGCCACGGCCACCCGATGGGCGACCGCGTGATCAAGAGCCTGGCGCTGTTTCTCAAGCAGCGGTTGCGCAAGACCGACTTTATCGGGCGCTACGGCGGTGAGGAGTTCGCCATCGTCATGCCCGACACCGACCTGGAATCGGCCTGCAAGGTGCTGGATGAAATTCGCGAACGCTTCGCCGAAATCCACTACCCCGCCCAGCCCC
The DNA here is from genome assembly GCF_016307435.1 of Pseudomonas sp. S4_EA_1b. NCBI lineage: Bacteria > Pseudomonadati > Pseudomonadota > Gammaproteobacteria > Pseudomonadales > Pseudomonadaceae > Pseudomonas > Pseudomonas sp. S4_EA_1b. The sequence continues at coordinate 40,804 of NZ_JAEILC010000108.1, forward strand.
ATGATCTGTGGTGCACCTTCAGCGCCGGCCTGGTGGAGTTGTGCGACGGTTCCGACAGCCTGATGATGGCGGCCCAGGCCGACGAGGCGCTGTACCGCGCCAAAGGTGGAGGACGCAACCGCGTACAGGCGGCGCGCACGTCAAAGCAAAGTGCCATCTTTTCACCGGAATCCACTGACTCCGTCATAACGCTGTAATAGAAACGCAATAACTTCAGGCACTTATCTTTTGCTGCCGGCTGAAACCACGCATGCGCCTGAAGCTGCTGACCAATCTCAACACCCTCCTGTTAGTGGCCGTGTGCCTGGCGCTGGGGGCGACCTTATGGTGGTCGCAACGCGCCTTGGAGCGCCCTTATCTGCTGATGGAACGCTACCTGAGCCTGTCGCAGACCTTTCAGAACCAGGCGGCACGCAATATCGAGGACTATCTGGCCAGTGGCGATGCGCTGCGTTTGAGCGGCGCCAGCCAAAGCCTGGAAAGCCTGCTGCAACATCTGGATGAACTGCCCGCCGAGCTGACGCAGAGCCTGCGCCCCAGCCTGGTGGAGCTGGACACCTTCAGCAAGACCGACCTGCTCGCCGCCGGCAAGTTGGCCGGCGACCCGCAAGCCTTGTTGGTGCAGGCCGAGCGTGAGCTGGGTGCGAACCTGGAACAGCTGAGCCAGTACGCCACGGGCGTGAACTCCCCGGAAGCTGCACGCTACCTGCCAGCGCTGCTGGCCGCGTCCCAGCACTTGGGCAAACTCTCACTGGCCCGCGACAAACTGGTCAGCAGCGGGCGCGCCGAGCTGGCCGATGACGTGGAGCGCGAACTGGGCCAGATCCGTGGCCAGGCCGACCTGCTGGAACAGTTGCCATTACTGGGTGTGAAAGCCAGCGCCGAATCCAATACCGATGACTTCTCCGCGTTGATGGGCCTGGAAAACACCGAAAAAGCCGAAGCCCAGGACAGCGGCGTCGACCTCAAGCGCGAACTCAACAGCCTGCTGACCCGTTACCCGGCCGAACTCAAACGCACCCGCGCGCAGATCCAGCAGCGCGCCGATCTGGCCGCCGCCACGCATCTGAAGATCAACGCGGTGCAACAGGCCATCGCCGGGCTGGAACCGGCGGTGCGCGCGCAGCATGGCAAAATCCAGGGCGAAGTGCGCCTGATGCAAGGCGTGATGATTGGCCTGATCCTGCTGATCGCACTGCTGATCGACACCCTGCAACGCCGCCTGGCCCGAGTGCTGACCAGCCTGGCGCCGGCCTTATCGACCTGGGCCGAGGGCGACTTCAGCCAACCGATTGCCCTGGGCAAGACCAACCGCGAACTGCACGACATCGAAGCCTCCCTGAACCGCTTGCGTGCCTATCTGGTGGACTTGGTAGGCACCATTCGTGGCAATGCCGAAGAAGTTGCCGGCAGCAGCCGCGCGCTGGCCGAGTTGAGCAGCGGCCTGCACGACGGCGCCGAACGCCAGGCCGGCGATACCGCGCAGATCCGCGACTCCCTGGGTGAGCTGGAAGCGACCATTCAGCAAGTGGCCGGCGACGCCAGCCAGGCCGCCGGCGCCAGCCGCAGCGCAGGCCAGGCCGTAGAACAGGGCCAGCGGGTGATCGGCCTGAGCCTGACCGGCCTGCATGCCCTGGTGGGCGAAGTACAGCAAAACGCGCAGATGATCGAAAAGCTCGCCGAAGAATCCGCCACCATCGGCGGCGTGCTGACGGTAATCCGCTCCATCGCCGACCAGACCAACCTGCTGGCCCTCAACGCCGCCATCGAAGCCGCCCGCGCCGGGGAGGCCGGCCGCGGTTTTGCGGTGGTCGCCGACGAAGTCCGCTCCCTGGCCCAGCGCACCGCCGGCGCCACCGCCGAAATCCAAGACTTGATCGCCGGCCTGCAAAGCGCCGCCCGCCAATCGGTGGAAGGCATGCGCGCCCAGGTGGAACACGCCGAAGCCACCGCCCAGCAAGCCCAGGCGGCCGATGGTGCGCTGGACGAAATCGTCGGCGCGATCCAGACCATTTCCGACACCGCCGTGCGCATCGCCGATGTCACCGCGCAGCAGAGTGGCGCGGTAAGTGAGATTCGCGACAACAGCGAGCGAATTCATCAACTGGGCGAAGATAATTTGCTGCGTATTGGCCAAGGTCGCAGCCAGGGTGAGCATTTGCTGGTGCTGGGTGGGCAGCTCAATACCGCCGTACAGGCATTCCGCGTCTAACCGGACCCAGCGTCATATCAAGAACTAATGTGGGAGGGGGCTTGCCCCCGATAGCGGTGGATCAGTTAGAGATACTGAGACTGTCACACTGCAATCGGGGGCAAGCCCCCTCCCACACTTGATCTCCATAGGGTTCATGACGTGTCGCCTATGACCGGATACTGGCCCACAGTCATAAATTTTGCGCAATCCTCGCTAATCGTGCCGCCTACTGCATAGAACTGGACAGTCACAAAGGCTTTGCGGCATAGTCGCCGGGTTCTGACGTACCCACCTCTATAACAAGGAACAGCCGATGGCGACCTTACTGGTTCTTCACGGACCCAACCTGAACCTCCTTGGCACCCGTGAACCGGGCGTCTACGGGGCAGTGACCCTCGATCAGATCAACCTCGATCTGGAACAGAGGGCCCGTGATGCCGGCCACCATCTGCAATACCTGCAAAGCAATGCCGAGTACGAGTTGATTGATCGCATCCATGCCGCGCGCGGCGAAGGTGTGGACTTTATCCTGATCAATCCCGCCGCTTTTACGCATACAAGTGTTGCATTACGTGACGCGCTGCTGGCGGTGAGCATCCCATTCATCGAAGTGCATTTGTCGAACGTGCACAAACGCGAACCTTTCCGCCATCACTCCTACTTCTCCGACGTAGCGGTAGGAGTGATCTGCGGCCTTGGCGCCAGCGGTTACCGACTGGCCCTGGAGGCCGCCCTGGAACAGCTTGAACAACCGGCCAAGCGCCCCTGACCGACCCTTGGGAGTTGATGATTCATGGATATCCGTAAAGTTAAGAAGTTGATCGAACTGCTGGAAGAATCCGGTATCGACGAGCTGGAAATCAAGGAAGGCGAAGAGTCCGTACGGATCAGCCGCCACAGCAAGACCCCGGCTCAACAATTCTATGCCCCGCAGATGCAAGCACCGGCTCCGGCTGCTGCTGCACCAGCCGCTGCACCGGCTGCCCCGGCTGCTCCTGCTTCACCGGCAGCTCCTGCGCTGAACGGTTTCGTGGTCAAGTCGCCAATGGTCGGTACTTTCTACCGCACCCCGGCACCGACCTCGCCAGCCTTCGTTGAAGTGGGCAAGACCGTGAAAGTGGGCGACACCATTTGCATCGTCGAAGCGATGAAAATGATGAACCACATCACCGCTGAAAAAGCCGGCGTGATCGAGTCCATCCTGGTAGAAAACGGTCAGCCGGTTGAGTACGACCAGCCGCTGTTCACCATCGTTTGAACCGCGGAGCACCTTCGATGTTGAAACCTGCGAAGAAACTGCAAAAAGTCCTGATCGCCAACCGCGGCGAGATCGCGCTGCGTATCCTGCGCGCCTGTAAGGAAGAGGGCATCAAGACCGTCGCTGTTTACTCGACGGCCGACACCGAATTGATGCACGTTAAGCTGGCGGACGAGAGCATCTGCATCGGCCCGCCACTGGCCTCGAACTCCTACCTGAATATCCCGAACATCATCGCCGCGGCAGAAGTGACCGGCGCTGATGGCATCCACCCAGGCTACGGCTTCCTCGCGGAAAACGCCGATTTCGCCGAGCAAGTGGAAAAATCCGGGTTCGCCTTCATCGGCCCGAAAGCCGAGACCATTCGCCTGATGGGCGACAAGGTGTCGGCCAAGGACGCCATGATTGCGGCCGGCGTGCCAACCGTTCCAGGTTCCGACGGCCCACTGCCTGAAGACGAGGAAACCGCCCTGCGCATTGGTCGCGAAGTCGGTTACCCGGTGATCATCAAGGCCGCCGGTGGCGGTGGTGGTCGCGGCATGCGCGTGGTGCACAAGGAAGAAGACCTGATCGAAGCTGCCAAGCAGACCCGTGCGGAAGCCGGCGCCTGGTTCGGCAACCCGATGGTCTATCTGGAGAAATACCTGACCAATCCACGTCACGTGGAAGTGCAGGTACTGTCCGACGGCCAGGGCCACGCCATCCACCTGGGCGACCGTGACTGCTCGCTGCAACGCCGTCACCAGAAGGTGTTGGAAGAAGCGCCGGCTCCGGGCCTGGACGAAACCGCTCGCCAGGAAGTTCTGGCGCGCTGCGTCAAGGCGTGCATCGACATCAACTACCGTGGCGCCGGTACCTTCGAGTTCCTCTACGAGAACGGTCGTTTCTACTTCATCGAGATGAACACTCGCGTGCAGGTGGAGCATCCGGTTTCGGAGATGGTCACCGGTATCGACATCGTCAAGGAGATGCTGAGCATCGCCGCCGGCAACGTGCTGTCGTTCACCCAGGCTGACGTGAAGATTCATGGCCACTCCCTAGAGTGCCGAATCAACGCCGAAGACCCTAAAACCTTTATGCCGAGCCCAGGCCTGGTCAAGCACTTCCATGCTCCGGGCGGCAACGGCGTTCGCGTCGATTCGCACCTGTACAGCGGCTACAAGGTTCCGTCCAACTACGACTCGCTGATCGGCAAGCTGATCACCTGGGGCGCCACCCGCGACGAGGCCATGGCCCGTATGCGCAACGCTCTGGACGAAATCGTGGTCGACGGCATCAAGACCAACGTTCCGCTGCACCGGGAACTGGTCCGCGATGAAGGCTTCTGCGAAGGTGGTGTGAACATTCACTACCTGGAACACAAACTGGCCGACCAGTAAGTGCTCCACCCAACAAAACCGCCTTCGGGCGGTTTTGTTGTTTGTGGGCCCTCTATTGTGAAAATGTACACAACCCAAATGCGGGAGGGGGCTTGCCCCCGACTGCAGTGTGTCAGTCTGAGTCTCTCTAACTGGTCCACCGCTATCGGGGGCAAGCCCCCTCCCACATTTGACCGGCGTGCAGTCAGTAGTGTCGTCTTCTGCCCGCCGCTCGCGTAAACTTGCGCGCTTTCGCGACCCCCTCGTCGCACACTCATTATTTTCAAAGGTGCCCGCCATGCCTTGGCTGCAAGTCCGTCTCGCCATCAGCCCAGAACAAGCCGAAACCTACGAAGACGCGTTCCTCGAAGTGGGCGCCGTGTCGGTGACCTTTATGGACGCCGAAGACCAGCCGATCTTCGAACCCGAGCTGAACACCACCCCACTGTGGTCCCACACCCACTTGCTGGCCCTGTTCGAGGGCGGCACCGAAGCCGCCAGCGTACTGGCCCACCTGGAACTGCTCACCGGCAGCCCGCTGCCGGAACATCACAGCGAAGTGATCGAAGACCAGGACTGGGAGCGCAGTTGGATGGACAACTTCCAGCCCATGCGTTTCGGCCAGCGCCTGTGGATCGTGCCGAGCTGGCACGCGGCCCCGGAGCCGGACGCGGTGAACCTGCTGCTCGACCCGGGCCTGGCGTTCGGCACCGGCACCCACCCCACCACTGCCCTGTGCCTGGAATGGCTCGACGGTCAGGACCTGCGCGACAGCCACGTACTGGACTTCGGCTGCGGCTCGGGGATTCTGGCAATTGCCGCTCTGCTGCTGGGTGCCAAGGAAGCCGTCGGCACCGATATCGATGTACAGGCCTTGGAAGCGTCGCGCGACAACGCCGGGCGCAACAACATTCCTGAAGGCAAATTCCCGCTTTACCTACCACAGGATTTGCCCCAGGTGCAGGCCGATGTGCTGGTGGCCAATATCCTCGCCGGGCCGCTGGTGTCCCTGGCGCCGCAGCTGTCGAGCCTGGTCAAGACCGGCGGGCGCCTGGCGCTGTCGGGGATCCTCGCCGAACAGGGCGATGAAGTCGCCGCCGCTTATGCCCAGGACTTCGACCTGGACCCGATCGCTAACCGCGATGGCTGGGTACGCATCAGCGGTCGTCGGCGCTAGAATGAGCGCTTGCCTGAATCGGATGGCCGCATGACCGACAGTTTCGTCACCCAGTGCCCACATTGCCAGACTCGTTTTCGCGTCAACCATGCTCAATTGAGCGTGGCCCGCGGCGTGGTTCGTTGCGGCTCGTGCCTGCAAGTGTTCAACGCGGCTCGCCAGTTACTGGAGCAACGCGCGGCCCATGCGCCTGCGCCTGCGCCGACGACCGAGCCGCCGACAGCCGCCGAGGCCTTGCCCGAGGCGCCGCGCGCGATCAGCCAGAAGCAATGGAGCGCCGAAGAGCTGGACCTGGACCACTTGGACCTGGACGAAGAACTGGCCAAGCTGGAACGCCGCCCCACTCAGCCCGCCACATCGGTGAGCGCAGACCGTCGCCAACCCGGCGATCGTCGGCAGAAGGAAGAACCCCTCAGCGCCAGTCGCGACACGGTCAAGGCCGAAGAGGAAAAGTGGGCCGCCAGCCTGTTCAGCGAACCCGCTGAAGAACGTGTCCAAGCCGACGAAGACGAACCCGAAGCGACCCCAGGCGCTGCGACACGTCAGCGCACCGAACCGTCGATGTCGTTCCACACCGACGAGATCGAGGATGAGCCGCCGTTGCGGCCGATACGCGACACCGACGCATTCGATCCCCCGGTCACTCCAGTACACGATGAGGCCCCCACGCCGGAGCCCGAAGAACACCCTCAGCCGCGCCGCAAGCGTGCGCGCCCTGCGGCCGGCGTCCACGACGACGTGCTTCAGGACCTGGAAGACGACCCGCTGCACCTCTACGCACAAAAACGCCCTTCAGGGCTGGGCCGCCGCCTGATCTGGCTATTGCTGGTGCTTCTCGCCGCAGCCGGCCTGGCGGGCCAGTACATCGCCTATCAATTCGACGACCTGGCCCGCCAGGACGCCTACCGTCCGTGGTTCCAGCAGTTGTGCCCCACACTGGGCTGCACGGTACCGTCTCGGGTCGATATCGCCCATATCAAGAGCAGCAACCTGGTGGTGCGCAGCCACCCTGAGTTCGCCGGGGCGCTGGTGGTGGACGCAATCATCTACAACCGCGCGACCTTCTCCCAGCCCTTCCCACTGCTGGAGCTGCGTTTCGCCGATCTCAACGGCGGCTTGATTGCCAGTCGTCGGTTCAAACCGAGCGAATACCTCAGCGGCGAGCTGGCCGGCGTTAGCGAAATGCCATCGCAGACCCCAATCCATATTTCCCTGGATATCCTCGATCCGGGTAACAGAGCCGTGAATTACAGCCTGAGCTTCCACTCCCCTGAGTGAAACGACTCAGCCACCGAAACCTGACGGTGGAATATTGACTGCGCGCCGCTCAACCAAACCGACGGCGATAAAGAAATAACTGTTCAGATTTTATCCAATTCAGCCTTTATCCAGTCATCGAGAGCGGGTATCATGCCAACCCTTTTTCGAACTCTAATGATCCGGCCCCACAACAGGGAAGTCCTATGTCGGCGGTACGCATCGGCCCATACACATTGCAGAACGGCTTGATTCTCGCCCCCATGGCGGGCGTCACCGACCAGCCCTTTCGTCAGCTGTGCAAACGATTGGGCGCCGGCCTAGTAGTCTCGGAAATGGTCACCAGCGACATGAGTTTGTGGAACACCCGCAAGTCGCGGATGCGCATGATCCACGAAGGTGATCCCGAGCCCCGCTCGGTGCAGATCGCCGGTGGAGATGCGCAGATGCTGGCGGATGCGGCCCGAGCCAACGTGGAGCTGGGTGCGCAGATTATCGATATCAACATGGGCTGCCCGGCCAAGAAGGTCTGCAACAAGGCCGCCGGTTCAGCGCTGTTGAAAGATGAGCAGTTGGTTGCCGAGATCCTGCAGGCCGTTGTCGCCGCAGTCGATGTGCCGGTAACCCTGAAGATTCGCACCGGCTGGGACCGGGACAACAAGAATGGTCTGACGGTGGCGAAGATCGCCGAACAGGCAGGTATTACAGCGCTGGCGGTGCATGGCCGCACCCGCGCCGACCTTTACACCGGTGAAGCCGAGTACGACACCATCGCCGCGATAAAGCAGGCGGTGTCGATGCCGGTCTTTGCCAATGGCGATATCGACTCCGCCGAGAAAGCCCGGCGCGTACTCCACGCGACCGGTGCCGATGGCCTGTTGATTGGCCGTGCTGCCCAGGGGCGGCCGTGGATTTTTCGTGAGATCGAGCACTTCCTGCGCACCGGCGAAACCTTGCCGGCGCCGGAGCTGGTCGAGGTGGAACGTATTCTGCTAGAGCATCTGGCCGCCCTGCACGCCTTCTATGGAGACGTCATGGGAGTACGCATTGCTCGTAAGCATGTGGGCTGGTATCTCGCAACCTTGCCGGGCGCCAAGGAGTTTCGCGCCCACTTCAATCGTTTGGATGATACGGAAGCACAGTGCGCCAACGTTCGTGAGTTCTTCGCCGGACGTTACAAGAGCCTGGTGACAGGGGACGGAGAGGGGGTGGCCGCATGACGATGATGACCGAGACTTTAGTGAGTGGAACAGCACCCGTGAGCGACAACGTCAATTTGAAACAGCACCTCAACACGCCGAGCGAAGAAGGTCAGACCCTTCGCGGGAGTGTCGAGAAGGCGCTGCACAATTATTTCGCCCACCTTGAGGGCGCTTCCGTCACGGACGTGTACAACCTGGTGCTCTCCGAAGTCGAGGCGCCCTTGCTCGAAAGCGTGATGAACTACGTCAAGGGCAACCAGACCAAAGCCAGTGAGCTGCTGGGCCTCAACCGTGGGACCCTGCGCAAGAAGCTCAAGCAGTACGATTTGCTGTAAGCATTCAATCCAACCAGAAAGGCGCCCGCGTAAAACCGGTCGCCTTTTTTGCTGACTCCTTTGCTTTTGATGGAAATTGAAATGACCGACCAGACCACCCGCCTGCCGATCCGCCGCGCCTTGATCAGTGTCTCCGACAAGACCGGGATCCTCGAATTTGCCCGTGAGCTGGAAGCTCTGGGCGTGGAAATCCTCTCCACGGGCGGGACCTTCAAACTGCTGCAGGACAACGGCGTGGCCGCAGTAGAAGTCGCGGACTACACCGGTTTCGCAGAAATGATGGACGGTCGGGTCAAGACCCTGCACCCGAAAATCCACGGCGGCATCCTCGGCCGTCGCGGCACCGACGACGCGATCATGAACGAGCACGGCATCAAGCCGATCGACCTGGTGGCCGTCAACCTCTACCCATTCGAAGCCACCATCAACAAACCCGGCTGTGACCTGCCGACCGCCATCGAAAACATCGACATCGGCGGCCCGACCATGGTCCGCTCGGCGGCCAAGAACCACAAAGACGTGGCCATTGTGGTCAATGCCAGCGACTACGCCAGCGTGTTGGAAAACCTCAAGGCCGGTGGCCTGACCTACGCTCAGCGTTTCGACCTGATGCTCAAGGCGTTCGAACACACCGCCGCCTACGACGGCATGATCGCCAACTACATGGGCACCGTTAATCAAGCCGCCGAAACCCTCAGCACCGAAGGCCGCAGCCAGTTCCCACGTACCTTCAACAGCCAGTTCATCAAGGCCCAGGAAATGCGCTACGGCGAGAACCCGCACCAGAGCGCGGCGTTCTACGTGGAAGCCAAGCCTGCCGAAGTGGGCATCGCCACCGCGACCCAGCTGCAAGGCAAAGAGCTGTCCTACAACAACGTGGCCGACACCGACGCTGCGCTGGAATGCGTCAAGAGCTTCGTCAAGCCGGCCTGCGTGATCGTCAAGCACGCCAACCCGTGCGGCGTGGCCGTCAGCCCGGACGCCGAAGGCGGCATTCGCCAGGCCTACGAACTGGCCTACGCCACCGACACCGAGTCGGCGTTCGGCGGCATCATCGCCTTCAACCGCGAACTGGACGCCGAGACCGCCAAGGCCATCGTCGATCGTCAATTCGTTGAAGTGATCATCGCCCCATCCGTGAGCGAAGAAGCCCGCGCCATCGTCGCAGCCAAGGCCAATGTGCGCCTGCTGGCCTGCGGCGAGTGGTCGGCCGACCGCGCCGCGGCCTGGGACTACAAGCGCGTCAACGGCGGCCTGCTGGTGCAGAGCCGCGATATCGGCATGATCAGCGCCGACGACCTGAAAGTGGTGACCCAGCGGGCGCCGACCGAACAGGAAATCCACGACCTGATCTTCGCCTGGAAAGTGGCCAAGTACGTTAAATCCAACGCCATCGTCTACGCCAAGAACCGCCAGACCATCGGCGTCGGCGCCGGCCAGATGAGCCGCGTGAACTCGGCGCGTATCGCCGCGATCAAGGCCGAGCACGCCGGGTTGCAGGTGGCCGGTTCGGTAATGGCGTCCGACGCGTTCTTCCCGTTCCGTGACGGCCTGGACAACGCCGCCAAGGCCGGTGTGACCGCCGTAATCCAACCAGGCGGCTCGATGCGCGACGCCGAAGTGATTGCCGCGGCCGACGAAGCTGGCATTGCCATGGTCTTCACTGGCATGCGTCACTTCCGCCACTAAGCCGACTCGATCGGAATGTGGGAGGGGCTTGCCACCTTCCACATAAAGCGCTCCAGCGGCGCCTACAGAATTTGAGGTTTTGACATGAATGTTTTGATCATTGGCAGCGGCGGCCGTGAACACGCCCTGGCCTGGAAAGTTGCCCAGGACCCTCGCGTCCAGACAGTTTTCGTAGCACCCGGCAATGCCGGCACCGCCATTGAAGCCAAATGCCAGAACGTTGCCATCGACGTGCTGGCCCTTGAGCAACTGGCCGATTTCGCCGAGAAAAACGTTTCCCTGACCATCGTCGGCCCGGAAGTACCGCTGGTGGCCGGTGTGGTGGACCTGTTCCGCAGCCGTGGCCTGGATTGCTTCGGCCCCACCGCCGGTGCGGCGCAATTGGAAGGCTCGAAAGCCTTTACCAAGGATTTCCTCGCCCGCCACAAGATCCCGACCGCCGATTACCAGAACTTCACCGAGATCGAGCCGGCCCTGGCTTACCTGCGTGAAAAAGGCGCGCCAATCGTGATCAAGGCCGACGGCCTGGCCGCCGGTAAAGGCGTGATCGTAGCGATGACCCTGCCGGAAGCCGAAGACGCCGTACGCGACATGCTCGCCGGCAACGCCTTCGGCGATGCGGGCTCGCGTGTCGTCATCGAAGAATTCCTCGACGGCGAAGAAGCCAGCTTCATCGTGATGGTCGACGGCAAGAACGTGCTGCCAATGGCCACCAGCCAAGACCACAAGCGCGTCGGCGACGGCGACACTGGCCCGAACACTGGTGGCATGGGCGCCTACTCCCCGGCGCCTGTGGTGACCAGCGACGTGCACCAGCGTGTGATGGATCAGGTGATCTGGCCGACCGTGCGCGGCATGGCCGACGAAGGCAACGTGTACACCGGTTTCCTCTACGCCGGTCTGATGATCGACAAAGCCGGCAATCCGAAAGTCATCGAGTTCAACTGCCGCTTCGGCGATCCGGAAACCCAACCGGTGATGCTGCGCCTGCAATCGAGCCTGGTGCTGCTGGTGGAAGCCGCCCTGGCCCAGGCCTTGGACAAGGTTGAAGCACAGTGGGACCCACGTCCGAGCGTCGGTATTGTGCTGGCAGCCGGCGGCTACCCTGCCGACTACGCCAAGGGCGACGTGATTGAAGGCCTGGAAGCGGCGGCTAAGCTGGAAGGCAAGGTGTTCCATGCGGGCACTGCGCTCAAGGACGGCCAGGTCGTCACCGCCGGCGGCCGCGTGCTGTGCGCAACCGCCATGGGCGCCAGTGTCGACGCCGCGCAGCAGCAAGCGTACAAACTGGCCGCGGCAATCGACTGGAAGGGCTGTTTCTACCGTAAGGACATTGGCTATCGCGCCATTGCCCGCGAGCGTGGTGAGAGCCAGTAAATCTCGAACATCGCTAGCATTGTCAGTAGCTATCCGTTCGGTTAGGCAAGGGCTCAAGGCCCTTGCCGTATACCCGCCACCCCGCGCATAGTTAACCCGTGCATCAACCTACGAAGGGATTTCGCCGTGCGCTGGCTCAGGATCGCCATAGGTTTCACTGTCAGTCTGCTGACGCTGCTCTGTTTGCTCCCGGCCCAGGCCGCCGCGCAAGGCAGTGGCTGGGCAGTATTGCTTGATGAACAGGCTGACCTGCAACTGAGCGACATCCGCTCCTCGCGTTACACCAATCAATTCAGCCCCATCGAACTGGACCGTATTACCGCCGCGGAGCCGGACGGTGCGTTGTGGGTACGTTTCAAGTTGCAACCCGGCAAGCACGAGCAAGTGCTGCGCATCTTCGCCCCGGACCTGTCCCACCTGAACCTGTACGTGCTCGATGGTGACACCCTGGTAGAGCAACAAAGCACCGGCACCCGCCAGGCCCAGACGGAACGCCCGCTGCCCAGCAGCGACTTCATGCTACCGCTGCCGCAAAGTCAGAACGTCCTTGAGGTCTACGTGCGGCTGGTCTCGGAACACGAGCTGCGCCCCTATATCACTCTGGAACCGGCCGTACTTGCCGCCGCCAACCAGACGCAGACGCTGATCTACGGCCTGCTGTTCGGCTGCCTGCTGATGCTGATCCTGCATAACCTCACACGCTTCGCCTACCACCGCTCGCGCAGCAGCCTATGGCTGGCCGCCTGCGAGGCCCTGTTGATGCTCAGCCTGGCGCTGCTGCTTAACCTGGTCGGCCCGTGGCTGCCCAACTGGCACGCAGTGCAGACCCCCGGCGCGTACCTGGCCCTGCTGCTGACCGCACCGTGCGGGCTGATGTTTGCCTATCGCTTCTTTATGCCGCTCGGCCCCCATGTACTGAACAAGCTGCTGATGGCCGACATCCTGCTCATCGTGCTGTGCGGTCTGCTGTTGTTGTTCGTCAACACCCTGCCCCTGAATATCATCACCTACGCGCTGGTGGCGTTGGCAGGGCTGAGCATGTTGTTCGTTTCAGCGTATCACTGGCAGAAAGGCTACCGTCCAGCGCGACTGTTCGTGGCGGGGATGGTGGTCTTCAATATCGGCACTCTGATCATTCTGCCGGCGCTGCTGGGCCTGACGATGGTCTCGCCCCAGGGCCTGATCGTGACGCTGCTGGCATTCATTTGCCTGAGTGGCCTGTTGATGAGCCTGGCCCTGGGCGAGCGCCAGCGCGCGATTGTCGAGGCACGCTTCAGCCTCAGCCGCGACCTGGCCGCCAGCAATGCCGAGATCGCCGCCAAGGCCGAGTTCCTGGCAAAAATCAGCCACGAAATCCGCACCCCCATGAACGGCGTGCTGGGCATGACCGAACTGCTGCTGGGCACTCCGCTGTCGGTGAAGCAACGGGACTATGTGCAGACCATCCACAGCGCCGGTAACGAACTGCTCACGCTGATCAACGAGATTCTCGACATCTCCAAACTCGAATCCGGGCAGATCGAATTGGACGATGTGCAGTTCGACCTCAATGCGCTGATCGAGGACTGCCTGAGTATCTTCCGCGCCAAGGCCGAGCAGCAGAATGTCGAACTGATCAGCTTTATCCAGCCCCAGGTGCCGCGCGTTATCAGCGGCGACCCGACACGCCTGCGTCAGGCGCTGTTGAGCCTGTTGGAAAACGCCCTGCAGAAAACCGACGAAGGCGAAGTGCTGATCGTGGTGGCCTTGGACGATCGCAGCACCAAACCGCGCCTGCGCATCGCCGTGCAAGACAGCGGCATCCCGATGGAAGCCGCCGAGCGCGATGCCCTGCTGCATAGCGAACTGCACAGTAAGAATTTCCTGTCGGCCACCCGTTTGAGTGGCCACCTGGGGTTGGTAATCGCGCGCCAGCTGATCCTGTTGATGAACGGCGAATTCGGCATCAAGAGCGGCAGCCATCAGGGCAGCACCCTATGGCTGACCCTGCCGCTGGACCCGGAGCGCCTGGAACACCCGACGTCCGACCTCGACGGTCCGCTCAAAGGCGCCCGCGTGCTGGTGGTGGACGACAACGACACCTGCCGCAAAGTGCTGGTGCAGCAATGCTCGGCCTGGGGCCTGAACGTCAGTGCCGCGCCTTCTGGCAAGGAGGCCCTGGCACTGCTGCGTACCAAGGCGCACCTGCGCGACTACTTCGACGTGGTGCTGCTGGACCAGAACATGCCAGGCATGACCGGCATGCAACTGGCGGCGAAGATCAAGGAAGACCCTAGCCTGAACCACGACATTCTGTTGATCATGCTCACCGGCATCAGCAACGCGCCGAGCAAGATCATCGCGCGTAACTGCGGGATCAAGCGCATCCTGGCCAAGCCGGTGGCCGGCTACACCCTCAAGACCACCCTGGCCGACGAACTGACCCAACGCAGCAAAGGCAGCGCCACGCCGCGCCCGGTCCTGACGACGCCGGAAGCTGTCACCGTGCCCAGCGATTTCCGCATTCTGGTGGCCGAAGACAACAGCATTTCCACCAAAGTCATCCGCGGCATGCTCGGAAAACTCAATCTCGATCCGGACACCGCCAGCAACGGCGAAGAAGCGCTGGAGGCCATGAAAGCCCAGCGTTATGACCTGGTGTTGATGGACTGCGAGATGCCAATCCTCGACGGTTTTTCGGCCACCCAACAACTGCGCGCCTGGGAAGTCAGCCACCAACGTATCCGCACGCCGGTGGTCGCGCTCACCGCGCACATTCTCTCGGAACATAAAGAGCGTGCACGCCAAGCCGGCATGGACGGGCATATGGCCAAGCCAGTGGAACTGTCGCAACTGCGTGAACTGGTGGAGTTCTGGGTGGCACAGCGTCAACAGCGCCCCGAACACGCCCCATCGTGACCTGAAATCCCATGTGGGAGAGGGCTTGCCCTCCCACATTTGCCCCCTGGCGCCTGTTAGACTCTCCCCACTTCTCCTGCCGCGAGCCTCCTCCATGCTCCACGTGCTATTCAGCGTTTACCTGAAGATGCTGGTGCTCTACAGCCCGTTCTTCGTGCTGTCCTGCTTTATCAGCCTGACTCGCGGCTATTCCAGCAAAGAACGACGCCGCCTGGCCTGGAAAGTGGCCTTGGCAACGCTGGTTTCCAGTGTGTTGCTCTACCTGTTCGGCCGGTTGATTTTCAGTGTGTTCGGCATCACCGTGGACGCATTCCGCATCGGCGCCGGCAGTGTGCTGTTCATCTCTGCCCTGGGCATGGCTCAGGGTAAGTCGGCCGTGCAGACCGATAACGTGCAGCAGGACGTAACCATCGTGCCGCTGACCATCCCCCTCACCGTCGGCCCCGGCACCATCGGTGCGTTGCTGGTAATGGGGGTCAGCCAGCCGCACTGGGATGACAAAATCATGGCCATCCTCAGCATCGCCCTGGCCAGCTTCACGGTGGGTGTGGTGCTGTACTTGTCCAACCGCATCGAACGCATTTTGGGTGACCAGGGCTTGCAGATTGTCAGTCGGTTGATGGGCTTGTTTGTTTGCGCCCTTGCCGCGCAGATTATTTTTACGGGCGTGCGCGGCTATCTGGTGCCCTAAATCCGGTATTTCGCGATTGCCAGCTGTACTTTGTCTCCGGCGCTCTCGCGCATCAGCTGGATGGTTTTTTCGTTGACCACCGAGGTATTGAGCACCAGGCAGGTTTGCCCGCTGAAGGCCTCGAACGAGGAGCTATCCCACTCCAGGAATGGCAACCCCACCTGTTTACTCACGCCCTGGGTGCTGTAGGTCACCAGCACCATCGTCAATTCACCGTCGGATTCGGCGCAGGACGCCAGGCCGAAATCACCGCCCTGGTGCACGGCGCTGTTGCGTTTGAACAGTTCGAAAGACGTCGGCTGCTGCTTCAGCGCCTCCAGCGCATCCGCCGCCAGCTTGGGCAGCGTAGCCAGCAACGGCCCGCTCAATGACGTCGAGGCCAGCAACGTCGCAATCATATTCAACGCCGCCAGTTGCACCGTCAGGCCCTTGCCGACGCTGGAGACGCGCTCGAACCGACTGCGCACCGGTAGCCAGCCCAGACTGATCATTACCTTGATAAATTCGTCGTACCACGCCTCGCTGCCGCGTTGGACTTTCAACACATCGCTCACGTAACTGCTGGCCAGCAGATAGCTTTTACGGATGTATTCGCGGTTCAGCCCGGACAGGCCCTCGGCAAACGACATGACACTGTTGTTGACCACCGCGGCGTTGCTGTCTTCATCGGTGTCCAGCGGCAACGTGGCGTGCGCCCCGGGCGCTCCCGGCAGTTTGTAGGCGGCGATCAATTTGCGCCGTTTTACGTTGTTGATCCGTTTGTGATGTCGCTCCATTTTCCAGTTCTCCACAAGCACCCCAACATGGGGCTTGCCTTCACCCTAGTCCAGCGCCCAGCGGGGTTTCCACACGACAAACAACGCTCGCCGCCACGCCGTGCGAAACGCTGCCCAGCAATTGCGGGGCACATCGCCGGGCCTTCCAGTTTTCCTTGTGCAAAAAAGAAAAAAGCTCCGAAAACACCCGGTGATCGCCCAGGGTTTATCGGAGCTTTCGTGCAGCCTCAGGCGCCGGGTTTTTCGCCGTACCAACGCGGTGTATAGACCCATGTACCGCCATCGGCCCGCGGGAATGTGCAGGTGGTAGACGAGCCGATCAGCACCATGGTGCGCATGTCCACCTGGTCCGGGGTGAGTTGACCCAGGGTGGTTACGCGCAGCGTCTGGCCGGGGCGGCCAATGTCGCGGCCCAGCACCACCGGCGTTTGCGGCGTGCGATGCAGCGCGACGATTTCCAGGGCACGACCCAGTTGCCACGGGCGCGAACGCGAAATCGGGTTGTAGAACGCCAGGGCCAGGTCGGCCTGGGACGCGAGGTCCAGGCGTTTTTCGATGATCGACCAGGGCTTGAGGTTGTCCGACAGCGACATCACGCAGAAGTCATGCCCCAACGGCGCGCCGGCCTGAGCGGCGGTGGCCAGGGACGCCGAGACGCCCGGCAGGATTTCCAGGTCGACCTGATGCCAGGCCGGGTCGTCGGACTCGTGCAACGCCTCGATCACCGCCGCCGCCATGGCGAACACACCCGGGTCGCCGGACGACACCACCACCACCGAACGGCCCTGGGCGGCCAGTTCGAAAGCATGACGCGCGCGCTGCATTTCTTCGCGGTTGTCGGTGCAATGCTGTACCTGATCGTCACGGAATGGGCCGGCCATGCGCACATAGGTTTCATAACCCAGTACATCGGTGCAGCGCGCCAGTTCGGCTTTCACCGCCGGCACCATCAACTCGGCGGCGCCGGGGCCCAGGCCAATCACAGCGAGGCGGCCACGGGCGCGGCCCAGCTGGGACACATCCAATGGTTGCTCGGCAACATCGATCAGCAACTGCGCGCCGGGCTGCACATCGGCAAACCGCAGCGGCACGCCCAGCGCCAGCGCGGCTTCGTGCAGCGAAGAGTCGGCCATCTGCGTCTGGCTGGCCAGCAGGCAGGCCAGGGATTGCACAGCAATACCGGCTTCTCCCAAAGCGCTGCGCACGCGTTCGGCCAAGTACGGGCCCGGAGCACAGGTCACACACACGGTTTTCGGATAGATCAGCAATTCATTGGCCGCAGGTTTGCGCTCGGCACTGCCCACATGAATCGCCAGGCGGGCCTGTTGATCCTGGGGCAGATTGGCCTGTTCCAGCCACGGCGCCGCGCCTTCGATGCGCACGCTTTCACCGGCCAGCAGGTCGGAGACAAAACGCTTGCCCAACTCCAGATCGGCCAACTCATAACCACTCGGAGGGTTGAGCAGGCAAGTGCCGAAACGCAGTTCACCACTGGTGGTGATTGCCGCCGCCACGTTCAACGCAGCCGCGATCTCGCGGGCCATGACGTTGACCCCACCTGTCT